>DATITT010000177.1:0-5682 GCA_035467435.1 Arthrobacter sp.
GGACGGGGTCTGCTCGGCCGGCTTCAGGACGACGGCGTTGCCGGCGGCGAGGGCCGGGGCGAGCTTCCAGACGGCCATCAGGATCGGGAAGTTCCAGGGGATGATCTGGCCGACGACGCCGAGCGGCTCGTGGTAGTGGTAAGCCGTGGTGTCGTCGTCGAGCTGGGACAGACGGCCTTCCTGGGCACGGACGGCGGAGGCGAAGTAGCGGAAGTGGTCGGCGGCGAGCGGAATGTCCGCGTTGAGGGTTTCGCGGATCGGCTTGCCGTTGTCCCAGGATTCGGCGACGGCGAGCATCTCGAGGTTCTCGTCGATGCGGTCGGCGATCTTGTTCAGGACGGCGGCGCGCTCGGCGACGGAGGTCTTGCCCCAGGAGGGAGCAATCTTGTGGGCGGCGTCCAGCGCCAGCTCAATGTCCTCGGCGGTGCCGCGGGCGACCTCGCAGAAGACCTTTCCCGTGACGGGGGTGATGTTCTCGAAGTACTGGCCCTTGACCGGGGCGACCCATTCGCCGCCGATCCAGTTCTCGTAGCGGTCCTTGAAGGTGACCTTCGAACCCTCGGTGCCGGGCTGTGCATAAACAGTCATTGCTAGCTCCTTTGCTGTGCAAGATAGGTAGCGGCCAGATGTCGGCGCCACCGTTGTGTTCAGCCTAGGAGCAAGGAGGTTGCAGTCAGGTTGCAACTACGTGACCCGGGTCACTACAGCGGTCATTCCCGGGGGTGCGGCGGGTCAGGCGCTGAGTTCCGCCTCGAGCCGTTCCAGGTCAGCGACGATGGCGGCCCGCTTGGGCGAACGCGGCGGCAGCAGTTTCAGCGCCGCGATCCGGACCTCGACGTCGTCCCTCGCTTCGGGCAGCTCGGCATACTTCAGGAGCGACTCGGCGCTGCCGTCCGTCAGCACCGCGTCACGGAGCAGGGAGGACACCCGGCTCCGCAGCTCGGCGATGCCGGGGGCCTCGGAGCGGGGCAGGACGGCGCCGCGGTAGATCTCCAGGGCGATCCGGTGGGCGCCGCGCTGCAGGCAGTTCAGGACCTGGCCGGAGTCCGGCACCAGGTCCTGCGGCAGCCGGTAGGGCCGCGAGTCCGGAACGGCACCCGGGTTGAGCTGCTGGAGGACTTTGCGCAGGCGGACCATCTCGGCACGCAACGTCATGGTGGAAGCGTCCCCCGGGTACAGCAGGGCACACAGTTCCTCGGCGTTGAGTCCCTCGGGGTGCGTGCTGAGCAGGGCCAGGATTTCGCTGTGCCGGGCGGACAGCGCCACGGTGCGGCCGTCGATGCTGAGCAGCGCCTGGTCCCGGCCGAGGAGCTGGAGGCTGTTGCGGTACAGGCTGCCAGCCGTTCCGCCACTGTCGCGGCCGGCCCCGGAGGTGGCCGCGCCCCGGCGTCGGGCCGGCGAGGACTGCTTGGCGGCCGCGAGCTGGAGCCGCTCCACGCGGAGGTGGGCCTGGGCGGCGGCCACGGTGGCCTCCACCAGGGACAGGGTGTGCGGTGCGACGGCTGACTCGGTGCCGGTGATGTCCACAACGCCCAGCACTGCGCCGGAATCCGGGTCATGGAACGGAACGGCTGTGCAGCTCCACGGGTGGACGGAGCGTTTGTAGTGTTCGGCGCCGGAGATCTGGATGCCGCGGCCCAGGGCCAGGGCGGTGCCGGGGGCACTGGTGCCCACGGTGGCCTCGGACCAGTCGGCCCCCGGAACGAACATCATGCCCTCGGCCCGGCGCCGCATTTCGGCATCGCCTTCGACCCAGAGCAGCCGGCCCACCTCGTCCCCGACGGCCACCAGCATGCCACTGTCGTGGCTGGGCAGGACCAGGAGCTTGTGGATGACCGGCATGATGGCGGCCAGCGGGTGCTGGCGCCGGTACTCCTCGAGTTCTTCGCTGTCCATCGCCAGCGGGGCCTCGGGGTGGTCCGGGTTGGCCTGCAGCTGGGCCGAGCGCCGCCACGACTCCTGGATCAGGTTGCTGAGACCGGGAAGCTGCAGGTCACTCGGGAACACGAACCCCTGGGAATCCAGGTGCTCGTGGCCGGCGCTGGCATGCTGCTGGCGCAGCGCTGCGGGGACCCCGCCGGCTGGCGGGAACAGCGCTGCCGGATGGATCGGATTTCTCATTGAACTCCCACCGGAGGGCACGACGGCGTGCCGGAGGCAACCATGTCTATTCGAGTCTACGGGGCGTGCCGTAGACCCGCCAGAGCTGGCCGGTCCCGGCCGCAGCCGGAGCGTGCTTGGCGGGCACGGAGCGTGCGCTTGCCGCCGCCGGCCGCGACGCGCAACCGGTTCCAGCGTCTTTGCGCAGCGCGGAACAACCTGCGCAGCGGACGGGTGCCTAACCGCGGGAGATCTGCACCATGTCCGCGCGGGGAACCACCTTGACGCGTTCCCGCACGATGCCGTTGGCGTCCCCGGAAGCGGACCACTCCGTCCCGAGGGCCAGTTCGTGGGCGTCGAGCCTGTTCCAGCCTTCCCAGGTGGTGTATTCGATTCCGCGCTCCTCGAGGAGGTCGATGATCGCCTGCGGGTCCGGGTTCTGCGCCGGCGGCAGGCTGAGCCGGTCCTCGAGCAGGAAGCCGATGGTCTCGAGGGCGTCGCCCTTGGTGTGGCCGATGAGGCCCACGGGGCCGCGCTTGATCCAGCCGGTCGCGTAGATACCCGGGACGGGATTGCCCTCGGCGTCGAGCACCCGGCCGCCCTCGTTGGGGATGACGCCGCGGCGGGCATCGTATTCCAGCTCGTCCAGCGGCGAGCCGTGGTAGCCGATCGCGCGGTAGACGGCCTGGACCGGGTAGTCGAGGTACTCCCCCGTGCCCTTGACGTTGCCGGTGCCGTCCAGCTGCATACGCTCGAACTTGATGCCGGTGACCTTGCCGGGGTGGGCGGCGTCGCCTGGTGTTCCATGGATTTCCACCGGGCTGTGCAGGAAGTGCAGGTGCAGGCGGCGGGAGGACGGTTCCTCGGCCTCGGCGTGCTCCTCGACGAGCCAGTTCGTCAGGGTGTTGACCATGGTGCGGATTTGGTTGTTGCTGCGGATCGCCTCGTCCGAGGCCTCGTCGAACTCGAAGTCCTCCGGGTACAGGACGATATCGACGTCCCGGGCGTGGGAGAGTTCACGCAGCTCCAGCGGCGTGAATTTGACCTGGGCGGGGCCGCGGCGGCCGAACACGTGGACGTCCGTGACCGGGGAATTCTTGAGTGCCTGGTAGACGTTGTCCGGGATTTCCGTCACCAGCAGATCGTCGGCGTGCTTGACCAGCATCCGGGCCACGTCGAGGGCCACGTTGCCGTTGCCGATCACCGCGATCTCCTTGGCCTCCAGCGGCCAGTCGCGCGGAACGTCGGGGTGCCCGTCGTACCAGGAGACAAAGTCGGCCCCGCCGAAGGACCCCTCCAGCCCGACGCCGGGGATGTCCAGTTCCGCATCCTTGATGGCGCCGGTGGAGAAGATCACGGCGTCGTAAAAGGCGCGGAAATCGTGCAGGGTCAGGTCACGGCCGTAGGTGACGTTGCCGAGGAAGCGGATGTCGCCGCGGTCCAGGACTTTGTGCAGCGCGTTCACGATCCCCTTGATCCGGGGGTGGTCCGGGGCGACGCCGTAACGGATCAGGCCGTACGGGGCCGGGTACGCCTCGAAAAGATCGATGCTGACCTCAAAGTCGCCGTCCTTGACTCCGTTGGACTTGGTCAGGATGTCCGCGGCGTAGACGCCGGCCGGTCCGGCGCCGACAATCGCAACGCGGAGCGGACGTTTGGACGTGGTTTCGGCCGAGTTGGACACCGGAAGCCCTTCTGAGTCTTAGCGACGGCGCCAGCTCATGCAGCGCACAAACTCCCATTCTAAATGTCCGCAGGACAGTATGGGCGCCCCGGTGACCGACATCGCAGGGATCCGCACCCGGCGCCGGGCGTCTCGGAGCCGAAAGGCAGGAATAGGGCTCCCGCAGGTGGTGTTATTGATCTTGTGCCTACCCCCGACCGATCCCCCTCCCCCGCCGCGCTGAGCGCTCCGGGCGCCGCTGCTCCCGGCGGAAGCCCGTCGAAGCGGCCGCCGGCCGTCCTCAAGGCAGTGGACAAGGACACGACGGCGGGAATCATCTTCGGGATCGGCGCCTACGGCCTGTGGGGGCTGATGCCCCTCTACTTCTTCCTGCTGCAACCGGCCGGTGCGGTGGAAATCGTGGCCAACCGCGTGCTCTGGTCGCTGCTGTTCTGCGTCCTGCTGATCACCATCACCCGCTCCTGGCGGGTCCTGGGAGCCGCCTTCCGGAACCGAGCGCTGCTCTTCCCGCTGATCATCGCCGCGGTCCTGATCGCGGTCAACTGGCTGACCTATGTGTACGGCGTGACTACCGGGCAGGCCGTCGAAGCCTCGCTGGGCTACTTCATTAACCCACTCGTCTCGGTTCTGCTGGGTGTGGTGGTGCTGAAGGAGAGACTGCGGCCGCTGCAGTGGGCCGCCGTCGGCATCGGCTTCATTGCCGTGGGCGTCCTGACGGTTTCCTACGGCAAGCCGCCGTGGATCGCGTTGACCCTGGCGCTGAGCTTCGGCCTCTACGGCTTCGTCAAGAAGCGCGTCGGCCCGCGCGCTGACGCGATCACCAGCCTCACCGTCGAGACGATCGTGCTGGCGCCGGTGGCCGCCGCCGCGATGGTCATCCTGGCACTCACCGGAGCCGCAACGGTGGCAGCCCACGGCGCCTCGCACTTCTGGCTCCTCGCGGCGTCAGGCATCATCACAGCCGTGCCGTTGCTGTTCTTCGGTGCCTCTGCCCGGCGCCTGCCAATGACCACGATCGGCCTGCTGCAGTACTTCGCCCCTGTGCTGCAGTTCATCGTGGCGCTGGCCGTGTTCCACGAGCCCATGACGACGGACCGCTGGATCGGCTTCGGCGTCGTCTGGCTGGCACTGCTGGTGCTCACCGTGGACATGCTGCTCACCACCCGGAAGAACTCCGTCACCCGGAAGCTGGCCCGCGCCGCCGCCTGAGGCCGGCCGCCCGGGACTGGCCCGGGCGGCGGGTGCACTGCCCGGCAGTCAGTCCTCGGGGCTGGTGTTGATCCGTTCGTAGTCGCGCGGGACCACCACCATGGGCACCGGCAGGGCCAGGAGCACCTTGTGGGCCGTGCTGCCGATGAACAGTTTGTTCTTCTCCGCGAGACGCGACGAGCCCACGATCAGGATCTCGCCCTCATCCCAGTCGAGGTCGTCGATCGCTTCCTCGATCGTGCGCCCGTGGGCCACCTCGACACTGACGTCGTGCCCGGCCGGGAGCCGGTGCGCGGCCGCGCTGAGCACGGTGTTCGCGTGGATGTGCGCCGCATTGATGTTTTCGCCGCTGTCGCCTTCGGCGTCGAGCTCCACCAGGGAGACCAGCCGCAGCGGGACCCCGCGGCGTTCAGCAGATTCGATCGCGACCTCGATCGCCGCCTCCGCGCCGGGTCGCTGGCCCACCGCGAGGGTCAGCCGCGTGATCGGCTCCGTGCGGTGGTAGCCCCGGGGGGCCAGCGCCACCGGAACGGGCGAGGCGTGGAGCAGGGCGTTGGCCGCGCTGCCAATCGTGTACCGCTTGAACAGCCCGGCGCTGGCCGCACCCACAATGATCAGGCCGGCCTTGTATTCCAGGGCCGCCTCAATGAGGCCTGCGGCGTGCGAGTCGGCCTGGCGGACATGGAACC
>DATITT010000178.1:0-2994 GCA_035467435.1 Arthrobacter sp.
GGGCGCCCGCTGCACCGCCCTCGCCTCGGTCGTTGTCGGGTTCGGTCCCAAAGTCAAGCTCTTCCCGTAGCTGCCAGATGCCGTTGTCATCGTGCTCGTAAAGTCCCATGCTAGCCACCGGGAACGTGGCCCTGTAATCCTTGAGCGCCGCTTCGGCCTCATCGAGGCTTTCGGGGGCGACGTCGTGGGCGACGGTGACGTGCGGATGGTACGCAAACGGCAGTTCCCGCTCCAGCGGGCCGGCCTGCAGCTGCTGGTGCAGGCTGACGCAGTCCCCGAAGCCGTCCTCAACCTTGAGGAAGACCACGGGAGACACCGGCCGGAAGGATCCTGTCCCGGCGATGGTCACGATGAATGGCTCCTGTTTGCTGGCAACCTCACGCACATGGTTGCGTGTGGCGTCCCAGTCCTGGGTCATGGTGGTGGTCACCAGCGTGATGTGGGCGGGAATGACGCCCGCCATGGGGTCCCCGAAGGACGCCCGCCAGCGCTGGAGCTCCTCGGCGATCTCCGCCGGGAACCCCAGGATCACGCCGATGCTGATGCCTTCGCTGCGCTGTCCATTGCCCTCGGCGACCTGGATGCCGGACCCCGTGCTGCTGCCGGCACGCGCCCTGGTGCGTGCCGTGGTGCGTGCCGGCACGTTAGCGGTGACTTTGCTGACGGAGGACATTGCTCTAGCGGACTCCCTGGGTTCCGGCGTAGGGCAGGAACCCCACCTTGGCGTAGACGTCGCGCAGGGTGACCGAGGCGATCTCGCGGGCCTTGTCGGCGCCGAGCGCCAGCAGCCGGTCCAGCTCCGCGGGGTCATCCAGCAGTTCGTTGGCCCGGTCCCGGATGGGGGTCAGGCGCTCCGCGACGACCTCGGCGAGGTCGACCTTGAGATGGCCGTACATCTTGCCCTGGTACGCGGCGACGAGGGCCTCCACGCTCTGCCCGGTGATCGCCGAGTAGATGGTCAGGAGGTTGGAAACCCCGGGCTTGGCCTCGCGGTCGAAACGGATCTCCGTCTCCGCATCCGTGACCGCGGATTTGATCCGCTTGGCGATGACCTTGGGATCATCCAGGAGGTTGATCAGCCCCGCCGGTGATTCCGCCGACTTGGACATCTTGGCGGTGGGGTGCTGCAGATCGTAGATTTTCGCCGATTCCTTCTGGATGAAGGGCGCCGGAACGTTGAAGGTTTCGCCGAAGCGGGAGTTGAAGCGCTGGGCCAGGTCGCGGCTGAGTTCCACGTGCTGCCGCTGGTCCTCTCCCACCGGCACGCCGTGCGGCTGGTAGAGGAGGATGTCCGCGGCCTGAAGGACCGGGTAGGTGAACAGGCCGACGCTGGCCTGGTCCGAGCCGTGCCGTGAGGCCTTGTCCTTGAACTGGGTCATCCGGGAGGCTTCGCCGAAGCCGGTGATGCAGTTCAGGACCCAGGCCAGCTGGGCGTGCTCGGGCACCTGTGACTGGACGAAGAGCGTGCACTTGTCCACGTCCACGCCGCCGGCAATGTACTGCGCGGCCGTGACCCGGGTGCGGTGGGCCAGCTCGGCCGGGTCCTGCGGAACAGTGATGGCGTGCAGGTCAGGGATGAAGAAGATGGCGTCAAACTCATCCTGCATCCGGACCCAGTTCACGAGGGCGCCGAGGTAGTTGCCCAGGTGCAGGGAATCGGCCGAGGGCTGCATGCCGGAGAGGATGCGCTGCCGGACCCCCGGAGGGACAGCAGTGGAGGGGACGGCGGAGGCAGCGGTGGCGGTGGCGGCGTCGTCGACCGGGGTCACAGTGGAGGGAGAAGTCATGCGTGGGGGCCTTAAGACTAGAGCCGGTAGTCGACTACCAGCGGGGCGTGGTCGGAGAAGCGTGTGTCCCAGGACGGTGCCCGGTCAACAACGGCTGACACTGCGGCAGCAGCGAGAGCGGGCGTGGCCATGTGGTAGTCAATGCGCCAGCCGGTGTCGTTGTCGAAGGCCTGTCCCCGTTGCGACCACCAGGTGTAGGGGCCGTCGACGTTACCCGCCAGGCCCCGGTGAACATCCTTCCAGCCGATGTCCTCGCCAAAGAACCGGTCGAAGTACGCCCGTTCCTCCGGCAGGAAGCCGGCACGTTTGACGTTGCCCTTCCAGTTCCTGATGTCCAGTTCCGTGTGGCCGACGTTGAGGTCGCCCACCACGAGGGCGTGGTCGCTGTGTTTGCCCAGCTCGGGAAGCCGGTTGAGCATCACGTCGAGGAAACGGAACTTGTCGTCCTGTTTCGGGGTGCCGGCCTCGCCGGAGTGCACATAGGCGCTGACGACGGTCAGCTGCGAGGCTTTCCCTTCCGCGTTGCGGACGATGTAGTCGGCTTCGACCCAGCGGCCGGCGGTGGCGAAGAAGTCGTCCCCGATGCCCACGCGGGTCTGCAAGGGTTCGGTCCGGGAGGCTATGGCGACGCCCGCGCGGCCCTTGGCTTCGGCTTCCGCGTGGAGGATGTGCCAGCCCTCGCCGAGCAGCTCGTGGACGATCGCGTCAGGCGCGCGGACTTCCTGGAGGCAGAGAATGTCCACTTCGCGGGGCTCAAGCCATTCCGCCATGCCCTTCCTGTAGGCGGCACGGAGGCCATTGACGTTGACTGATGCGATGCGAAGGTTGTCCTTCTTCAATGCCGAACTCACCCGATCCACTCTAGTCGACAATGGTTCCGGCGACAGGTTCGTCAGTGCCGGAGGACTTGATCATGTCCCGGGCATTGGTGGCCGTGATCTCGATGGTCTCAAGCGCCCGGCGGATCGTGTCCTGGTCCGAGGCGGCGCCCTTGGCCCGCTCCTGCTCGACGACGCGGACCTGCACCTGGACAATCTTGAACGAGTGGTCGAGTTTCAGGTCCCGGACCTCGTCGGCTTCGCGGCGGACCTGCACGAGGCGGGTGCCGCCGTGGTCGGCGCTGCCCGACGACGGCGCCCGGCCGGCGGCCGCGTTGAAGGCGTTCTGCGCTTCGGTGAGCCTGGCGCCGGCCTTCCGGGCTGCCTTC
>DATITT010000179.1:0-2272 GCA_035467435.1 Arthrobacter sp.
GGACCTCGCTGACGACATCTCCTACTCCGTGCACGACGTCGAGGACGCGATCGTCGCCGGGCACTTCCAGCTGCGCTGGATGGACAATCCGGACCACCGTGCCCGGGTGGTCGGCTACGCCAAGCAGTGGTACCTGCCGCAGAACGACCCCGCCGCGATAGATGCTGCCCTCGCCCGGCTCGAAGCCACGAGCGTGTGGGTGCGCGAGGCCGACGGCAGCCGCAAGTCGATGGCAGCGCTCAAGGACATGACCAGCCAGTTGATCGGCCGGTTCTGCCAGAGTGCGCTGGCGTCCACCCGCGCTGTCTACGGCCCGGAGAACCTGACGCGCTACAACGCGGAGCTGATCGTTCCGGACGAGACCGTGATGGAAATCGCCGTGATGAAGGGCCTGGCCACCACCTTCGTGATGACCACCGAACACCGGCAGCCCATTTACGAACGCCAGCGTGAGGTCCTGCACGCCCTCGTGACGGCCCTGAGCGCCACCGGGGACCGGCACCTGGAGCCGATGTTCGCTGCCGACTGGCGCGACGCGGAGGACGACGGCGCGCGGCTGCGTGTCGTGATCGACCAGGTCGCGTCATTGACCGACGGCTCCGCCCTGGCCATGTACGAGCGGCTCGTGGGCAGCCTGCCGTCGCTATGGTGACGGGGCTGGTGACCTTGCCCGCAGTGTCCTGCGATAAGCCGTTCCCGTCGGGGCGCGGTACTAGGATGGCACTGTGGCCGGCCTGATCAAACGCGAAGATATCGACGAAGTACGCCAGCGCACGGATATCAAGGAAGTCGTTGACGGCTACGTGACCCTTAAGGGAGCGGGGCTGGGCTCCTTCAAAGGCCTGTGCCCCTTCCATGACGAACGTTCGCCCTCGTTCACCGTCCGTCCCCAGGTGGGCAGGTACCACTGCTTCGGCTGCGGCGAGGACGGCGATGTCATCTCCTTCGTGCAGAAACTGGACCACACGTCATTCCATGAGGCCGTTGAAAAACTGGCCGCCCGGATCGGTTTCGAGCTCCGCTACGAGGACGGCGGTTCCGGACCGAACCGCGAGGACGTCGGCCGGCGCCAGCGCCTGCTCGATGCCCACAAGGTCGCGGACGAGTTCTTCCGCGCCCAGCTGCTGACCCCCGCGGCCACCGAGGGCCGCAACTTCCTGCACGAACGCGGCTTTGACCGCGCCGCAGCCGACCAGTTTGGCGTCGGCTACGCCCCGCAGGGCTGGGACTCGCTGCTCAAGCACCTCCGCGGCCGGGGCTACACGGATCCCGAGCTCAAACTCACGGGGATGTTTTCTGAGGGCGGGCGGGGGATCTATGACAGGTTCCGCGGCCGGCTGATCTGGCCCATCCGCGACATCGCGGGCGACACCATCGGCTTCGGTGCCCGCAAGCTCTACGAGGACGACCAGGGCCCCAAATACCTCAACACCCCCGAGACTGCGCTCTACAAGAAGTCGCAGGTGCTCTACGGGATCGACCTCGCCAAGCGCAACATCGCCAAGGACCGGCAGCTGGTCGTGGTGGAGGGCTACACCGACGTCATGGCGTGCCACCTCGCCGGGATTCCGACCGCGGTCGCCACCTGCGGCACGGCCTTCGGCACCGATCACATCAAGATTGCCCGCCGGCTGCTCTCCGACGACGGCAGCGGCGGCGAAGTCATCTTCACCTTCGACGGCGACGCCGCGGGCCAGAAAGCGGCCCTGCGGGCCTTCGAGGAGGACCAGCGGTTCGTCGCGCAGACCTACGTGGCCGTGGAGCCCAACGGCGCAGATCCCTGTGAGCTGCGCCAGTCCAAGGGCGATGCCGCCGTCCGGGACCTGATCGCCACCCGCCGCCCCTTGTTTGAATTCGCCATCCGTGCCGCCCTGAAACGGCACAACCTGGACACGGTCGAGGGCCGGATCGCCGCCCTGCGGGAATCCGCTCCGGTCGTCGCGCAGATCCGCGACGCCGGCATCCGTCCCGCCTACGCCCGGGAAATGTCCGGCTGGCTGGGCGTGCCGGTCGAGGAAGTCAGCCGGGCCGTGGGCGCTGCCGCCAAGCGTGCCGCCCAGGCGCCGTCGGGCGGAGCCGGATCCGGCATGTACCAGGGGCAGGGCCGCGGCCAGGGCTCCGGGTACGCCACGGTGACCGGCGGGGGATCCGCCCCGGGCGTAGCTCCCGTGCCGGCGTCGGCCCCGCTGCCGTCCTTCAACCGTCCCGACCCGCGCGACCCCGTGGCGGCAATGGAACGGCAGGCGCTGGAGGTTGCCCTCCAGCAGCCCGG
>DATITT010000180.1:0-1750 GCA_035467435.1 Arthrobacter sp.
GGCGCTCATCCGGCTTCACGACCTCGCCCGGGCGGATGGTCTTGCCGTTGCCGTGGAGCTTCCATTTGGTACCGAGCATGCTCATTGCCGGGGCCTTTCAGAGAATGTGTGGCGGGGGCGGGAAGGAATCTTCCGGAGCAACTTTACCGCGCCGGTGTTTCCGGAATGCGTCGCCGGAGGCGCCGCTGTGCCGGAGGTCACGGGGCGTTGCGGGAAGCAGGAAGCAGAACTTGAAGTTGCAACTATGGACAGCAACCAGTGGCAGCCGCCCCGCGGGCCGCCCAGCGAAAGGGACGCTCATGACCATCGCCCATGACGAAGCAGTAATCGACGCCGCCGCAGTGGACGCCATCTTTGCCGAGGCCCGCACACCCAACACCTTTACCGGCGAAGTCACCGAGGACCAGGCCCGGGCCATTTACGAACTCACCAAGTTCGGTCCCACCGCGTTCAACTCGCAGCCGCTGCGCGTGACCTACGTCCGGTCCTCGGAGGCACGCGCCACCCTGGTCGGGACCCTCGCCAACGGCAACCGCGCCAAAACCGCCTCGGCACCCCTCGTCGCCGTCCTCAGCTACGACACGTCCTGGCAGGAACAGTGGGACAACTTCCTGCCCGGCTACAACGCACCCAAGGCCATGTACGACGCCGCCCCGGACCTCGCAGCGGCCACCGGCAACAACAACGCCCATCTGCAGGCCGGCTACTTCATCCTCGCCGTCCGGTCCCTTGGCCTGTCCGCCGGACCCATGACGGGCGCGGACTTCACCGCGATCGATGAGGCGTTCTTCCCTGATGGCGGCCAGAAGAGCTTCCTCGTCGTCAACATCGGACAGGCCGCGGCCGACGCCTGGGGTGCGGCGAAGCCGAAGTTCGCGTACGAGGACGTCGTCCGCACGGTCTGACCGGAGTGATGCGCTGACACGGGGGTGCGTGCGGCCCTGAGTTGGCGGGGGTGCGTGCGGCGCGGAGTTGACGCGGCGGTGCCTCCGGCGCGGACCTGACGCGGAGGTGCCTCCGGCACCATGGGGGACAGGCCGGAGGCACTCGGGACGCTTTCTGCGGTTGAGCGCAAGGCCGCATCCGGGGCCGCTCCCAGTTTAGTCCGTTTTGGGGCCGTAAACACAGGGCTTGCGGGCTTTGATGGAAGCTGGTCCGGCCCGCTCGCGTCGTATCCGAGATAGTGGTCACACTTCCAGGCCGCGGAGTGCGATACTAAGGTCACCTGCGGCGCAGAGTCGACGCAAATCGGGCTATTGCGAGCGGACCGGGGGGCCACGACATGATGCTTGACATCGCAACCCTGCGTGTCGCCCTGGCGGTGGTCGATCTGACCCTGCTGCTGCTTTTCTACTTCATCACTTTCCGCCGGACGCGGTCGGCCTACAGCGGCTGGTGGTGTCTGGCGCTGCTGCTGTTCCTGTCCGGCACCGCGGCCTACCTGCTGGACGGCACACCGCACCAGGTCTGGACCAACCCGCTCGGGAACGTGTTGCTCGTGGCGGGCGCGGCCAGCATCTGGGCCGGCGCCCGTTCGCTGCGGACCACGGTTCCCAAGATCTGGTACCTCGCAGCCGGGCCTGCCATCACTGCCGTGGCGTCGGTGCTGGACCAGCCAGCCACCAATGTGTGGTCCGGCGGCCCTGCCTACCTCGGGTTCATGGGCCTGCTGATCGGCCTCGGCTGCCGGGAACTGTTCCTGCTTGACCGGCATTATTCGCGCGTGCACCTCACCCTGGCCGTGGGTTCC
>DATITT010000181.1:0-2494 GCA_035467435.1 Arthrobacter sp.
GGCGACCTCACCGCGCTGGACTCCCGCGCCCGGCTCTTCCCGCCCGGGCTCCGCCGCTTTGTCCAAGCCCGCGACGACACCTGCCGCACGCCGTACTGCGACGCCCCCATCCGCCACCTGGACCACATCATCCCCTGGCACCATGGCGGCACCACCACCCACAGCAACGGCGCCGGGCTCTGCGAAGCCTGCAACCACACCAAAGAAACCCCCGGCTGGTCCTCCAGACCGCGCCCAGGACCCAGACACACCCTCGAAGTCACCACCCCCACCGGCCACAGCCACCACTCCATCGCCCCACCACTCCCGGGAACCCCTCTCCGCCAAGCTGAGGAGGAGACGGAGCCGGACCTGGCCGTGGCCAAAAGCCCAAGCCACCGCCGCCAACGCCGCCGCAGAGCCAACGACCTCCACCGAACCCGAAGGCAAAGACAACGCCGTACCGCAGCCTGAAAGCACCCGGCAGCCCGAACAAGCACCCGAGGGGCGCCGCCGCCACGTCGGGATGGTGCCCGGCCGGGATGGTGCCGCTGCCGGCTTCCGCCTAGTCCGCGGCGGTGCCGTCGGCGTAGGGGGCATCCCCGGTCACAACCGGGTGCGCGGCGTTGTTGGACCATTCCGAGAATGAACCGGGATAGAGCGCCGCAGGGAACCCTGCGACTTCGAGGGCCGCGATTTCGTGCGCTGCCGTGACGCCGGAGCCACAGTAGACAGCGGTGGGAAGGTCTGTGCGCACCCCAAGACTGGTGAAGCGTTCCCGCAAGGCCGCCGGAGACAGGAACCTGCCGTCTGCACCGAGGTTGGCCGTGGTCGGGGCGCTCACGGCTCCAGGGATATGGCCGGCCCGCGGGTCCACCGGCTCGAAGTCACCCCGGTACCGCTCCCCCGCCCGGGCGTCCAGCAGCAGACCCCGCTGGCCCCAGGAGGCTGCCTCACCGGCGTCGATTACGGGCATGGCATCGCCCGTCAGCACGACGTCCCCCGGCGCCGATTGCCGTTCGCCACTTTCGATGCCGTACCCCGCACCACGCCAGGCGGCCAGGCCGCCGTCGAGCAGGTAAACGTCGGGAAGACCGGCGTTCCGCAGCATCCACCAGAGCCGGGCGGCGGCCAGGTTGCCGCTGTCGTCATAGGCCACCACGGCGTCACCGCTGCGGACACCCCAGGAGCGGACGGATGCCTGGAACTGCTCAAGGGTCGGAAGCGGGTGCCGGCCGCGGCCCGGATCCGCGGGTCCGGCCAGTTCGGTGGCGAGGTCCACGAACACGGCGCCGGGAAGGTGTTCGGCGAGGTAGTGATCCCTGCCGTGCGGGTCGCCGAGCGCCCAGCGCACATCCAGCAGCACAATCCGCCGGTCAGAGTCGTCGGCGGCGTCCAGCCGGTCCTTCAAGGTGGCTACATCCATGAGGGTCTGCATCCGACCACTCTATCCAGGGGAATCTGCCGCCGCGGGTAGGCTGGTGCGGTGATCAGAGGGCGACAGCAGGACAGGGCGTGGGCCGACGAGGCCATCCGCAGAATCAACGCAGAGAACAACCGGTCCGCCGACACCCACTTGTACTCCGTGCCGCTTCCCGAGCACTGGGGCGTCCAGCTGTACCTCAAGGACGAGTCAACACACCGGACCGGCAGCCTGAAGCACCGCCTGGCCCGCTCGCTGTTCCTCTTCGGGCTGGTCAACGGCTGGATCTCGGAAGGCACCACCATCGTTGAGGCCTCCAGCGGGAGCACGGCCGTATCGGAAGCCTATTTCGCCCAGTTGCTGGGGCTGCCGTTCATTGCGGTGATGGCCCGGACCACCAGCCGGGAGAAAATCGCACTGATCGAGCAGTTCGGCGGCTCCTGCCTGCTCGTGGACCACGCGTCCGAAGTCTACGAGGCCGCAGCGGAACTCGCGCAGCGCACCAACGGCCACTACATGGACCAGTTCACCTACGCGGAGCGGGCCACGGACTGGCGGGGCAACAACAACATCGCGGAGTCCATCTTTGACCAGCTGGCCTTGGAGGAGCACCCGATCCCCCGCTGGATCGTGGTGGGCGCCGGCACCGGCGGCACCAGCGCCACCATCGGCCGTTACCTCCGGTACCACCGCCACGACACGGAACTCGCCGTCGTGGATCCGGAGAACTCCGCTTTCTACCCAGGCTGGCTGGACAGCCGCCCGGCCGCCGACGGCGGACCCCACCACGACACGGCCGACCCCGCTGGCACGGCCCGGGTCGCCGGCACGTCCCCGGCGGGCCAGCCCTCCCGGATCGAGGGCATCGGCCGGGCACGGCTGGAACCCAGCTTTGTCCCGGCGGTCATCGACCACATGGTCCAGGTCCCGGACGCGGCCTCGGTGGCCGCGATGCGCCATCTGCTCGACCACGCCGGCCTGCACGCCGGACCCTCCACCGGCACCAACCTGTGGGGCGTCTGGCAGTTGATTGCGGAGATGGTCGCCCAGGGCCGCCGCGGCAGTGTCGTATCGCTGATGTGCGACGGCGGA
>DATITT010000182.1:0-1936 GCA_035467435.1 Arthrobacter sp.
TCCCCGCCCAAATCGACGCCCTGGTGGCCGCCTCCACCGACCCCTCGGGAACGGAACCGCTGCTCGAGTTCGACGCGGACAGCGCGGAAGGCGACCACACGGACGAAGCGGAGGCAGCCAAATGAGCATCGCAACCATGCTCCCGATGGGCGATCTCACGAACCCCGGCCAGATGCGCCTCGCCCTCGTCCAGGTGGTCAACTGGGGCACCTTCCATGGCGCCCACACCATGCACGTGGACCGCAACGGCACCCTGCTGACCGGCAATTCCGGCGTCGGCAAGTCCACGCTGTTCGACGCGATGCTCCGGGTCTTCGACGCCAGGCCGCGCTCCAACGAGGCCGCGGCCCAGCGCGCGGGCGGGGCGGTCGAGGACAAGCGGACCACGTTCACGTACATGCGCGGCAAAGTGGGGGACAAGGCCGTCGGCGAGGGCTCGGCCAGCGCGTTCCAGCGCCCCGGGGCCACGTGGTCCGCGGTCGCGCTGACCTTCGACAACGCCGCCGGCACCCGGGTGACCGTGTCGGCGCTGTTCGACCTGCCCAAGAACGGCACGGAGTCCAGCGTCGGCCGGTACTACCTGATCGACAACAAGCCGCTGGACCTCACGGCGATCGAGGGCATTGCGGAGAAACGCTTCACGAAGTCGGCGCTGGACGCCATCTTCCCGGACGCCCAGGTCTTCGACGTGCACAAGGCCTTCGCGGAACGCTTCCGGCGCCTGCTCGGAATCAATTCGGACCAGGCACTGCCGCTGCTGCGCGTCATCCAGGCCGGGAAGGGCCTCGGCGGCAGCGTCAACAACTTCTTCCGCGACCAGGTCCTGGACGCGCCCGCCACGCTGAGTGCGGCGGATGATGTCGTTGAGGAATTCAGCAACCTGATGTCCATCCGGCAGCGCCTCGAGGACGTCCGGCAGCAGCGCGACCAGCTGGCACCGGTCCCCGGACTGAACAAGGAGTATGCCCAGTCCCTGCTCGACGCGAACCGCCTGCGGGAGCTCGCCGGCGAGGAATTCGAGGCCTACAGGCAGCAGCTGGCCGTCACCGTGCACGAAAAAACGCTAGCCCGGTTCAAGGACCTCGCCCAGGCGAAAGCCAGGGAGCTCGGCGCCGAGCGCGGCATCCGGGACGGCCTGGCCAAGGAGCTGCGGCAGCTCGAGGCGGACTACAACAACCAGGGCGGCAACGCGATCTCCGCGATCGAGCAGGCGCTGGAAAACGCCCGGGTGGGGCTCAAGCTGCGCCAGCAGGTGGAGGAATCGGCCCGGAAAGCTTTCTCCGACGCCGGCCTGGAGCTTCAGTGGTCCGCGGCCGGCTGGGAGCAGGCACACGAGCATGCGGCGGCCCGCTCGGCCGAGCTGAAAGACGATTCGGAGGCGCTCAAGGAGCTGCGCTTCGAGGCGTTCGACGGCCACGCGACCAAGAAGCGCGAACTCGCCGCGGCCCAGCAGGAACTGGTGTCGCTCAAGACGCGCAAGTCCCTGCTGCCGCCGTCGAGCATTGAAAACCGCAGCGCCATCGCGGCGGCCACGGGCGTGCCCGAGGAGCAGATGCCGTTCGGCGGCGAGCTGATCGACCTTGCGGAGGGACAGGACCGGTGGCGGCCGGCCGCCGAGCGTGCGCTGCGCAGCCTCGCCACCACGCTGCTGGTCCCCGGCGAGCACTTTGGTGCCGTGACCCGCTACCTCAACGACCATTCCGTCCGCGGCGCGCTGCGTGCGGTGGATGTCTCGAAGCCCCTCGCTGGTGGAGCGCTGGCCGTGCAGGACGCGGCTGACGGCGATCTGCTCACCAAGCTGGACATCCTCGCCATGGGACCGTCCGCGGAGGCGGGCGACTGGATCCGGGAGCGGATTGCCCTCGATTTCGCCTACCCGTGCGTTGAGGACCCGGACGCCCTGGCCCATCTGGACAAGGGCCTGAGCCTGGGCGGT
>DATITT010000183.1:0-1549 GCA_035467435.1 Arthrobacter sp.
GCTCGCGACTCAGCAATATCTCACAGGAGGTGTGACGTCATGGTCAAACAGGTTGTGGCTCCAATGCCGGGAAAAGTCATCGACATCCTGGTCAAAGAAGGGGAGACCGTGCTGGAGTATCAGGATGTGCTCATCCTGGAGGCGATGAAGATGGAAAACGCCATCCCCGCGCCCGAAGCCGGCAAGATCAAAGAGATAAAGGTGAAGAAGGACGACGTCGTCGCCACCCGGCAAGTGCTGATGGTGCTGGAGTAATCACGCCGCCGGTAGTGAACGTGAAAGGCCTGGGGCAACCTCCGGGCCTTTGGCGTTTCGTCTCATTCACGCCGCGGCCCCTTCGCCGGGCTCCACCCGGCGCACCGTGTCAAGCGCCCCCGCGAGGGCCTCCCCCTTCAGCCGCGCCGCCAGCGCAGCCTCCAGCATCTCCGGCCGAATCACGATATTGAGCTTGGAGAGCACCCCCAGGGATGCCAGGGCCCAGTCCGGCGGCTTGAAGCCCTGAGCCTTGAAGTCCACCCGGTGGATGCGGGCCGGGCCTGCCGGAACCTCCACACCGGCGGCCTGGATCACCAGGCTCTCCACCGTAAGGGTCTCAAATATTTTCCGGCGCCGTGCGACACCCTCCGGCCCCAGCGCCACCACCACCGCAGGCCGGCTCATGCCGGTGTAACCGATCGCCTCCGGGGAGAGGACCAGTTCGCTGATCGAAGGCCCCCGCAGCACGGTGATGTCGTAGTCGTTTTTCTGGGTGGCTTTCAGGCCGGCGTGCAGGCCTGCCAGGCAGAGCAGCTCGCCCGCCGTGAGGATGCGCTGGCCGGCGCTGCCGAGCAGCAGCACTTCCTGGCGCGCGGCGCTGACGGGCGCAAACCGCGGTGTTACGGCAAGCGGGGGCGGCACCATTCGCTGGGCGGCCGCGAGTTCGCGGTAGTGTTCCCCGAATTCACGGCGCTGGTTGGCGACGACCGGGCCGTCGGCCGGGGCGAGCCGGTCGAGGGACTCCTCGATGGCCTTGGGTGTCAGGCGGTTGTGTTTCGAAAACCGGCCCGGGCAGATCCCCCAGATGTCAACCACCGAAAATCCCTTGAACTCGATCGCGCCCTGGATGACGTCGGCAAGATCGTTGCGGTAGGCCGAGCAGCGGACCCCATACGGGGCGCCGGCCGCCTTCGCCACCTCGCACACGTCTAAAGGCCGCTCCAGTTGGTTCAGGAAGCCCGAGCCCACCGCGGCTCCCGGCGGGGTGGTGGCGGAGTACTGGCCGCCGGTCATCCCGAAGTTGAAATTGTTCAGGACCAGCAGCGTCAGGTCCAGGTTGCGGCGGCAGGCCGCCAGCAGGTGGGCCCCACCGATGCCCTGGCCGCCGTCACCCATGGTGACCACCACCGTGAGCTCTGGCCGGGCGAGCTTGAGCCCCGCCGCATAGGTCAGGGCCCGGCCGTGCAGGCCGTGCAGGGCATGGGTGTGGAAAAAGGTGTCGAACAGCCCTGAGCAGCCGATGTCGCTCACCATGCAGATCCGCTCGCCGGTGAGCCCCATCTGCCGAAAGGCC
>DATITT010000184.1:0-6206 GCA_035467435.1 Arthrobacter sp.
CACCGCGAGCGCGGCGTTGATGCAGAACGAGGGGTAGTCGTCCAGGGCGTCGTAGACCGTTGGCCCGTGGTCGACTACTTCGTAGCCTTTGGCGCCGAGGTGGCTGACGAGGTGGGCGCTGAGTTCCATGCCGGCGTGGTCAGTGGCGATGTGCACGCGCGGGAGGTCAGAGGGGGACACGGCGTATCCGTTCAGTTGGGCAGACCAGTGCGGACACACGGCCTGCGGGTGCGGTGTTGGGGGCTGTTCCCAGCCTACTAGGGCACGGACCGGCGGGCCTGTTCGGCCGCCGGGCGGACTTCACACACCGGCGGCCCCGCCGGGCCGGTGGGCCCGTGCCGCCACCCGCGAGATCACCTGCGCCACATTGTCCGCCGTCGTGACACTTCCGGCGCTGACGGTCAGGGTGCGCCCGTCGGAACGGTCGACGACGACTGCCGGTCCGCTGCTGACGAGCAGGGCCGTCGTGGTGCCGTGGCTGCGGTATCCCCAGCCGCCGTAGTCGGCTGCCTTGACCTCTTTGGGCGTCGCCGCGTCGATGGCGGCGGCCGGGACGTCCATCACCCGGAGAAATCCGGCGGCAAAGACCCGCAGCCCGCTGCGGTCCACCCGGATGCGGGCGAACAGGCACGCCGCAGCCAGCAGGGCCACGACGACGAGGAACGCAGCGAGCCAGGGTACGGCGACGGTGAGGAGGGCGGCGGGAAGCAGGGTGGCGATCCCGAGCATCACAAAGACCGAACTGCGGGCGTGGACCCACAGGCTCACCGAATCCCGGGCCAGGTCGGGGTCAAGCTCGCGGGCCAGCGCTTCGGCCATGGCACGGTCGTCGTCCGTGGACCAGCGTTCATCGGCTTTGAAGACGAAGCCCAGAACGACGCCCAGTCCCAGGGCGGCGCCGCTGCCCGTGGCGAGCACGGCGACGTCCACCTGGGCGTCCCTCGCATTCGCCAGGCCGAGCTGTCCGACCAGCACGGCGGCGAGGACGGTGGTGACGAACAGGCTCACGAACAGCCCGGCACCCATCATGATCCGGCGCATAATGGCCGGACGGGACAGCGGGATGGCCTGCACCAGCACGGCACCGCCGGACAGGACGATCATGGCCGCACCGACGCCGACGACCGCCCCAAACGGCGCGAAGTCCGCGGCGGCGCCCCCGGCCCAACGGACGGCGAGCGGCTCGGGCAGATCGGAGCGGAGCAGGACGGCGCACACCACAACTGCGGCGGCGAGCACCAGCGGGAACCCTACGGCGAAGCGCAGCGCCCTGGCGTCAACGGAATCCCGAAACTTTCCCATATCCCCAACGCTACCCCCGGCTGTTCGGCCTTAGGTACCTTGGTGTGAGCCAGGCAACTTGCCAAGCGCCGCAGAAGTGAAAGAATAATTTCACAGTAACGTTTTCTCCGATCCCCACGCAGCCTGGAGGCCCAACTTTGCCCGGAATGAACCTCACGCGCGCCGAAGCACGCGAGCGCGCCGACCTGATCGCCGTCGACACCTACGAGGTCGAGCTTGACCTCACCCGCGGGGAGAAAGTCTTCGGCACCACCACCGCCGTGAAGTTCACGGCCCAGCCGGGGTCCTCGACGTTCATCGACGCCGTCACCGACGCCGTGCAGAGCGTGACCCTGAACGGGCGCGAGCTTGACCCGGCCACGGTGTCCGACGGCGTCCGGATCCAGCTGCCGGATCTGGCGGCGGACAACGAGCTGCTGGTCGTCGCCGAGGCCCCGTACATGAACACGGGCGAAGGTCTGCACCGCTTCGTGGATCCGGTGGACCACGAGGTCTACCTGTACACCCAGTTCGAGGTTCCGGATTCCCGGCGGATGTTCGCCGTGTTTGAGCAGCCCGACCTCAAGGCCAGCTTCACGTTCACGGTCATTGCCCCCTCACACTGGGACATCGTGTCCAACTCCCCCACCCCGGTGCCGGTCGAGACCATCCCCGGCACCGACGGCGGTGCCCGCTCCGTCTGGGAATTCACCCCCACGCCGCGGCTCTCCTCCTACGTCACGGCCCTGATCGCGGGGCCGTACCAGTGCGTCCGCAGCGAAGTGGTCTCCGCCAACGGGAAAGTCACGCCGCTGGGCGTCTTCGCGCGCAAATCCCTGATGCAGTACCTCGACGCGGACAACATCTTCGAACTCACCCGCCAGGGCTTCGAGTTCTTCGAGGCGCAGTTCGGCTGCCCGTACCCGTTCGAGAAGTATGACCAGCTCTTCGTGCCGGAGTTCAACGCCGGCGCCATGGAAAACGCCGGGGCCGTGACCATCCTGGAAGGCTACGTCTTCCGCAGCAAGGTCACGGACGCCCAGGTGGAGCGCCGCGCCATCACCGTGCTCCACGAGCTCGCCCACATGTGGTTCGGGGACCTCGTGACGATGCGCTGGTGGAACGACCTCTGGCTCAACGAGTCGTTCGCCGAGTACATGTCCCACCTGGCCGCCGTGGAAAACACCAGGTTCGACCGCGCCTGGACCACCTTCGCCTCGGTGGAGAAGTCCTGGGCCTACCGCCAGGACCAGCTCCCCACCACCCACCCGATCTTCGCCGAGATCAACGACCTGGAGGATGTCGAGGTGAACTTCGACGGCATCACCTATGCCAAGGGGGCCTCGGTGCTCCGCCAGCTGGTGGCGTGGGTGGGGCCGGAGGAGTTCATGGCCGGTGTCCGCGAGTACTTCCGCAAGCACGCCTGGCGGAACACCGAACTCAGCGACCTGATGGCTGAGCTTGAAAAGGCCAGCGGCCGGGACCTGGACCAGTGGGGCCAGCTCTGGCTGGAGACCGCCGGCGTCAACACGCTCAAGCCCGAACTCGCCGTCGGGGAGGACGGGACGATCTCCTCCTTCGCGATCCTGCAGTCCGCCACCGAGGCACAGCCCACCATCCGCCCGCACCGGCTCGCCGTCGGCTTCTACAACCTCACCGCCGCAGGAAAGCTGGAACGTGTCCACCGCGAGGAGCTCGACGTCGACGGCGGGCGCACCGAGGTGCCGTCGCTGGCCGGCCTTGCCCGGCCGGACCTGATCCTGCTCAACGACGACGACCTCGCCTACGCCAAGGTCCGCCTCGACCCGCAGTCCCTCGCCACGGCCACGGCCCATCTCAAGGACTTCAGCCAGAGCCTTCCCCGGACCCTGGTATGGGGTTCGGCCTGGGATGCGGCCCGCGACGGCGAAACCCCCGCCCGCGGCTACGTGGAACTCATCCTGGCCAACATCGCCGAGGAATCAGACTCCGCGGTGATCCTGGTCCAGCTGCGCCAGCTGGCCACCACACTGAATTTCTACGTGGCCCCGGAACACAAGGAAGCCACCGCGGTGGCCGCCGCCGACCGGCTCTGGGAGCTCGCTTCCGGCGTCCCGGCGGGCTCCGACCCGCAGCTGCAGTTCGTGAAGTCCTACGCCCTGCTGGCCCGCAGCGCCGGACAACTGGACACTGTCTCCGGCCTGCTGGAGGGCACCCTGATGCTGGAGGGCCTCGCCATGGACCAGGACCTGCGCTGGGAACTGATTACGTCCCTCGTCGCCGGCGGCCGCGCCGGGCAGGAGACGATCGACGCCGAACTCGGGCGCGACAACACCGCCACCGGGCAGAACGCGGCGGCCCTCGCCCAGGCCGCCATCCCCACACCCGAGGCGAAGGCCGCGGCCTGGGACTCGATCGTGGTCAAGGGCGAGCTGTCCAATGCGCTCCAGGGTTCAGCCGTCAGCGGCTTCACCCGGGTGCTGGACACCGCCCTGCTGGAGCCGTACGCCGAGAAGTACTTCGACGCGGTCCCGGGCATCGTCAAGGACCGCACGCACGCGCTGGCCCAGCAGATCGTCGTCGGGCTCTACCCGGCGCAGCTGACCACGCAGGCGACCGTGGACCGCACGGATGAGTTCCTGGCCTCCCTGCCCGAGGACAGCGCGGCCCTGCGGCGGATGATGCTGGAGAACCGCGACGGTGTGGCCCGCGCCCTGCGGGCCCGCCAGGCCGACGTCGGCTAGCCACCTTCCTCCTTGGGCGCCTGCCCGGGAAACCCCGGAATCCCGGCCCCGCCCCGTGCGGCGCCGGGGTTCCGTCGTTCTAGACTGGCCGCATGAGCCTCGATGAGCACCGCTATGCGCTGACAGTCCGCTGGACCGGCAACCTTGGCGGGGGGACGGCGTCCTACCGCGGCTACTCACGGGACCACGACGTCGAAATCCCCGGGCTGCCCGTCCTGCAGGGTTCCGCGGACCCGACCTTCCACGGCGACCGGAACCGCTACAACCCGGAACAGCTGCTGCTGGCGGCCCTCTCCCAGTGCCACATGCTGTCCTTCCTGCATGTGGCGGTAAAGCACGGCGTGGTGGTCACGGGGTATGAGGACCGGGCTGAGGGGCTGATGCGGACCAACCGGGACGGCAGCGGACAGTTTGAATCGGTCACGCTCAGGCCCCGGGTGACGCTGGCGGCGCCGGTCGCGAAGGAACTTATGGAGGAACTGCATACCGGGGCGAACAGGGTCTGTTTCATCGCCCGGAGCGTCAACTTCCCGGTGCTGCACGACCCGAGTGTGGTGTTCGAGGGGCAGGCGGGCTGAATATCCCCGCCGGACCCGGCCGTGTCACCAGCCCTGTACCGGGGCCCTTGAGGACCAGGATGCGCATGGGGCCGCGCTGCGGCGCTAATGTTGAATGAGACCCGAGCGTCATGCGCCCGGCGAACCCGGCCGCCTCTCAGGACGCCCAGCCCGGCAATCCCGGCCGGCAGCAGGAACGCAGCAACTAGGAGTACCCCCACCGATGTACAGCATGATCATGACCGAACCCATCACCCCTCCGGACATCTCAGCCATCAACGTGCCCGGCGTCATGATCAGCCTGGGTGTCGGCGTCGCCCTGTGGCTGGTGGCGTCCTTCGTGATCGCCGGAATTACCAAGCGTGTCGCCGCGGGCAGCACCATGTTCAAGAAGCCGCGCTTCCGCTGGGTGGCTCCCGCCTTCCGCGCCCTGGACCACGAGCGCCGGGTCCAGCGGGCCCACACCGTCGGTGCACTGCTCAGCAGCGTGGTGGGCGTCCTGGTGTTCACCCTCACCAGCGTGTACGTGCTCAAGAACCTGAACGTGGACGTTGCCCCGATCCTGACCAGCGTCGGTATCCTCGGCATCGCCATCGGCTTCGGCGCCCAGCAGCTGATCCGCGACTTCCTGGCCGGCATCTTCATCACCATGGAGGACCAGTACGGGATCGGCGACATCATCGAGACCTCCGAAGTGGTGGGCACAGTCGAGGCCATGAACCTGCGGATCACCCGGGTCCGGGCGGAGGACGGCACCATCTGGTACCTGCGCAACGGCGAAATCCTGCGCGTGGGCAACCGCTCCCAGGGCACCTATCTTCCCCCCGTCGCACCGCCCGCGGACGAAGCCGACAACGCACCCCAGCAGAAGGCCGGAGAATAGAACCATGACGATTCCCAGCGCCGGCGAACCCCGCCAGCCCAAGCAGCTGCTCCAGAACGATCCATTCAGCCAGCCCGGCTACACGGACAGCTTCTACGACACCGTGGGCGGCCACGAGACCTTCGTGAAGCTCGTCGATGTGTTCTACGACGGTGTGGCGACTGACCCGCTGCTGCGGCCGATGTATCCGGAGGAGGACCTGGGCCCCGCCAAGCGGCGCTTCCTGATGTTCCTTGAGCAGTACTGGGGCGGCCCGACGACGTACGGCGAGGAGCGCGGGCACCCGCGGCTGAGGATGCGCCACATGCCCTTCCGGGTCACCCCGGAAGCCAAGGAACGGTGGCTGTTCCACATGCGCACCGCGGTGGATGCCCTGGAGCTGCCGCCGCTGCACGAGGGGACACTCTGGGACTACATGGAGCGGGCGGCCCTCTCGATGGTGAACAGCCCGTCCGGGGCCTGAGACCGGGCCCCAGTGGTTCGGCGGGGTCCCGTGTGGACCCGTGATCAGCGCCGCCCGTGCCCTGTCGCCAGCGCGGCGCGCCCGTTGCCGGCGACATGCACAAGGAACTCGGTCACCAGGAACGCGGCGAGGACCTGCGCCGTCGTCGCCAGCGCGGCCGGCCACCCGCCGTCGAGCGTCGGATCGAGGAAGTCGTAGACGTACCAGCCGTCGATCGCGCCGCGCACCCAGGAGAAGCTGAGGAAGGCGGCGGGGTAGCTGAGCCACACGATCGGCCGCCACCATTTGCCGCACACGGT
>DATITT010000185.1:0-10746 GCA_035467435.1 Arthrobacter sp.
AGCTGTACATGACCACCTTGCCCACGGGGCTCTCCTTTGCTTTGGTGTGCCCCATATTAGCGAGTCGGGGGTAGCGGGCGTGTGATGTCGTCGGCGGTGGCGGTGGTCGTCGCGTCGGTGGCAGGGCAGAGGTCGAGGTCTCCCGAAGTTGGAAGTTCTGACACTGCCCATCCGGAAGACCTCGACGTGCCTGGCGCTTACCCCCGACACCGCGCGACTCCGGGATGGCAGCGGTCACCTCGACCGCGGACGGTTCAGCTCTGGGCGCTGCTCAGGCGGCAGTCCCCAACTTCGACAACAGGGCGGTCGTGGCGGCCCGGACGCCGGTACTCAGCGTCGGCTCGATGACCGGTGCGAAGAACGGGGAATGATTGCCGGCAGGAGGATTCTCGCCGTCGAGCGCTTCCTGGGGGTGTCCGCCGAAGAACCAGTACACGCTGGGGACCCCGATGGCCTCTGCCAGCAAGCCGAAGTCCTCGCTGCCCATGACCGGAGGAGTTTCGTGGACCGCATCCTTCCCCAGGGCCCCTTCCAGGGCTGCCATCAGGTCTTCGGCGGACGCGGGATCGTTGTAGCACTGCGGGAAACTCGAGATCTCCTCGACGGAAGGCTCCGGAGCGCCTGAGGCCGCGGCCTCGGCACTGATGATGCGTCGCAGCGAGCCGAGAACCAGATCACGCACGTCGTGATCGAAGGTCCGGACGTTGAGCGTGAATTCAGCGGAGGCCGGGATGATGTTTTCCTTCAGTCCGCCATGGAACGTCCCGATGGTGACCACGGCCGACTTCATCGGATGGACCTGGCGCGAAACGATCGTCTGGATCCGCACCACCATGTGTGCGCCAAGCACGATCGGATCGATCGACTGCTCCGGCTGTGATCCATGTGACTGCTTCCCGTGCACGGTGACCTTCCACGAGTCGGCCATGGCCATGGCGGTGCCCTTGCTGAGATTCACGGTGCCCGCGAGTCCGGGCCATACATGCTGCCCGTAGATGATGGATGGTTTGGGCGCCTTGTCCCACAACCCGTCCTCCACCATCGCCTTGGCCCCGGCGGCGGTTTCCTCCCCTGGCTGGAAGATGAACACGGCGGTGCCGGCCCAGGCGTCACGGTTCTCGGTCATCAGCCGGGCGGCGGTCAGTCCGACGGTGATGTGCGTGTCGTGGCCGCAGCCGTGCATTACCGGGACCACGCTGCCGTCAGGCATCGTGCCTGTTGTGGTGCTCGCAAAGTCCAGCCCGGTGTCTTCCTGGATGGGGAGGCCGTCTATGTCTGCACGGTAGCCGACGACGGGTCCGTCCCCATTGCGCAGGATGCCCACAACGCCGGTGCCGCCGCACACAAACGTTTCGAGTCCTAAACCGTCCAGCTTCCCGCGGATATAGTCGGCGGTGCGCGTCTCCTGCATGGACAGCTCAGGGTGGGCATGGAGATGCTTGTAGATTTCATGCATGTCGGTGGTGTGGCCGGCGGAGAGGCCGAAGATGTCAGACGTGGTGGTCATGATGTCCTTTCACAGGTGCGGGAAGCAGTGCCTAATTGACGAGGGGGGTGGGAGTTGCGTGGGTTTTGCGTGAGCGCAGGAACCAGGACAGTGCAGCGGTAACGAGGACGACGATTCCGGTGGCCGGCTTGGCGAGGGCCGGGACCGCCGGCACGAGCACGAAGAGGACGAGGATGGCCACCACAACGGCGATCACCGTAACCCGGGGCTGTTTCAGGGTAGCGACGAGCTGGACCAGGACGCCGCCGATGATGGCGGGGAAAATGTAGAGCCTCGCCACATCCACGATGTCGGTGGGAATGATGCTGACGAGCCAGGTGCCCAGGACGCCGACGAAGAACAGCATGGACAGCACGTGAACCATCGCGGCCCCACAGATCGCCATAAGAGCGGAAAACTCGCCGCGTTTTGTTCCGGGTTTGGCGCCGATTGCCGCTTGGGCCACCAGCGCGGAGGGCAGCAGCTTGTTGGCGATGTTGCCGATCATGAATGCCTGGTACATGCCTGCCGGACCCAGGACGGGGAAGTAGGTGATCGGCTCAACAAACCACAGCACAAAGAAGGCAGCGGCAACAGCGAGGTAAGCCGTCCAGATCATGCTGGAGGTAATGCCGAGATCCTGGGTCAGCACGAGATACAGGGGCGCTGCAAGGGAAAGCAGGAGGGCGGCCCCCATGGTCGCCTGGCCCCAGCGTGAAGTGGTGCGGTCAAACTCCTTGAGGGAAGCGGATGCGGAGAGGGCAGTATCGGCAGAAGACATAGTGGTTCCTTTTCGGGTGAGGTGCTGCCTAGGCGGCGGGAGCCATGCCGGAAACGTGGGCAAAATAGGCCGCCGTCAAGCCGACCATGATTGAAATGCCCAGCCCCCATTCCCGGAGCCAGGTCGCCGAGGTCTTTTTGGCGAGGAAGATGCATACACCCATCGTTGCGGCGGACACGATGACCGCGAGGACGTGGACCGCTGTCTTGCCGAGTTCGGCGATGCCGAGGCTGGCAAAGGCCCCAATCAGGGCGGCTGCCGGCACGATTGCCATCAGGGCTGGATTGACTTTCCGCAGCTTGCTGTCGCCACGGCGCAGCATCGGCGTCAGGATCAGTGTTGCGAGCATCCAGCCGGCACCGGAGAGGCTCATGGCCATGAAGGCGACCACGAACACGGCCTGGGTGTAGCTGGAGTCGCCCAGCACTGCGCCCATGGTCCCGGCAGCGAGGCTGGCCGACGCGGATTCGGTTGCTGCAGACCCCACCAGGCCAATGCGCACGAGCACGGCAGGGGTCCCGAAAAGCGTCAGCAGCGCGATGCTCACCAGGACGACCGCAAGGGATGGGCCGATGGCGGCGATCGCTCCGGCGCGGAAGGACACCTTGAGCTCGGCTTCCGAGATGTCCGCCGCGGGTCCGGCTTTCTTCGCGGCCTTCATGTAGACCAGCGACTGCACGATGATGGCGGCGAAGGTGCCGATGGCAAGGACCCAGAGAACGGGCAGGTTGGCGATGGCCAGGATGTCGGTTGACGACCCCTGGGAGGTCAATTCTGTTTGCATGGGCGCTCCAGTTGGCGAGGACGGGGAAAGGGGTGGGCTGTCTACGGGCAGGGGGCCTAGCGGCGGTCGAGATCCTTGATGGTCTCCATCAGTGCGCTGACTCCGAGGGCAATGTCAGCCGTGTCGCTCCACTCTTCAGGACAGTGGCTTTTGCCGTCTTTGGAAGGAATGAAAATCATTCCCATCGGTGCGAGCGAAGCCATGTGTACTGCATCGTGCGTTGCCCCGCTGGGGATGGACATCCAGGGGATTCCCAACGAATCAGCGGCGGAAGCGGCCACATCCTGGACCCCGGCGTCTGCTGTGACGACTGCATTGTCGGTGGACCAGTCAAACCCGACGTCGACGCCGAGCTCCGCGGCCTTGGCAGCGATCTCGCCGGTCAGCCGGCCCTTGACGCCGGACAACCAGGTGGAATCAACGCTTCGGACCTCGCTGTACATGCGGACAAGCGACGGCACGACGTTGGGCGACCGGGATTCAGATTCGACCCGGGTGGAGGTGGCTACGCCATGGCTCGGGGCACCGCACCCTTCCGCGCGGACGGCCAGAACGGCTTCAGCTGCCGCGACCATCGCGTCGCGGCGGTCATCCATTGAGGTGGTCCCCGCGTGGTCGGCCGACCCGGTGAAGGTCGCAATGAATCGCTCAATACCGGTGATCGCGGTGACGACGCCCAGGGGCAGTCCCCTCTTCTCAAGGGTGGGGCCCTGTTCGATGTGCAGTTCGATGAATCGATGCAGTCGCCGGCGGGCCCACGGGACGTCAGTTAGTTTGTTGGGGTCCAGCCCGAAGTCGGCGTAGGCCTGGCCCAGGCGCACTCCGCGGTAATCCGTCCGCTCGAGGTCTTCCGGTGTCAGCTCCTGCGCTGCGGACCGGCTTCCCAGGCAGCTCAGTCCGTAGGCATTGGATTCCTCGCCGAGGAAGTCGACAACCAGCAGATCACGGCTGAGCTGCGTGCCTGATTGGCGGAGTTGTTCGGCGGCCTCGATGGCTCCGAGAACTCCCACGATGCCGTCAAAGCGGCCGCCGCCGTCGACCGTGTCGGTGTGTGATCCGGTCACGAGCGCCGGGGCCGAGGAATCCCGCCCGGCGAGGCGTCCAATGATGTTGCCGGCATTGTCGACGAGGACCTCCAGGCCTGCCTGCCTCATGCGGGCAGCTGTCCAGTCCCGCGAGGCCCGATACGGCTCGCTGAAGACCTCGCGGGTCCATCCCGGCCGGGCGGGATCACGGAATTCGGCGAGCTCGGCGAGCCCGGAGTCAAGACGCTCGACCGTCTCTGTTGATGCGGGGTGATGCATGGGGATCCGATCGTGTGGCGCAATCGTTTGCGCGAATTGTCATAAGCACGATTCGCCTTGGTTGTGATGTACATAACAACATCATGAGATGGTTACGTCAACGTTTCGGCCGCGTGAAGGTTGAAATTCCGACGCCGGGACGCAAACCTTTGCGGGGCTGTCAGCCCGTCGCGTCGCGGGAGCCGTAGACTCTTGATAGCGGGAGGAGAACGCATGTCAGAGCAGCCCGAATCGGGGCGGACCCGTCCGGTGACACTTGCCACCGTCGCGCGTCACGCACAAGTGCACATCTCCACTGTTTCGCGCGCCCTCAGCGATAACCCGACCGGGGTCGGACCGGAAACGGTCAGAAGGGTGCGCGAGCTGGCGTCGGCAGTAGGCTACCGGCGGGATGTCCGCGCGGCCGGCCTGCGCACAGGCAGTTCGCGCCTCATCGGGGTGCTGGTGCCCCGCCTCACCGACCTTGCCCTCGCCACCATCTACGACAGCATTGATATCGCTGCCAGTGCTGCCGGCTACGGAACCGTGGTGGCCAATACACTGGACGACCCCGGGCACCGCCAGATCCGCATCGACGCGATGCTGTCGAGAGGGATCGACGGCATGATTATCGGTGACTCCCACCTCGGTGACACCGCCGCTCAGGAACTGCAGAGCCGCGGCATCCCCTACGTGCTCGTCATGCGCAGGCTTGAGGGCCATCTCTCCGTGACGACCGATGACTATCGCGGTGGGCAGCTCGCTGCGGAACACCTCCTGAAGCTGGGCCACCGACGGGTCGGGATAGTCGCTGGCGATCAGCTCGCGAGCACCGGGAGGGAACGGACGCTGGGCTTCCGCAGGGCCTTTGAGGCCGCAGGCTATCCGGTAGGGGAGGGCTACGTCATCGGCTCGGAGTTCACCACTCCTGCCGGCCTGCGCGCTGGGGGGACGCTGATGGGCCTCCCCGAACCGCCTACGGCCATCTTTGCCGTGGACGACCTGATTGCACTGGGCGTCATGGGAGCCATCCGTGAAGCGGGAAAGCAACTGGGATCCGAGGTTGCCTTAGTGGGGTACAACAACCTGGATCTCGCGGCAACACTGCCCGTACCGCTCACATCGATCAGTTCCGATCTCAGCGCGATGGGCAGGCTGAGTTTCGACGCCCTCATCAGCAGGATCCACGGCAAGCCCAGTGACTCCATCATGCTGGAACCTGTGCTGATCCCTCGGGAAACGACGCTCGGCGGCCAGGACAACCACGCCCTGGAATCCCATCGCCACCCCGGCGTCGTTGGGGTTCGGTAGGCTCGTCTTCGACCAGCCCGATCACCGCCACCGCTCAAAGGATTTCCTCATGACCGCTCGGACCATTGTCATCACCGGAGCCAGCGACGGCATCGGCGCGTCCGCGGCGCGGACGCTGGGCAAACAGGGGGAACGGGTGGTCGTCGTCGGGCGTTCCGCGGAGAAAACCGGGCGGATCGCGAAAGAGATCGGCGCGGATTACTTCGTCAGCGATTTCACGGAGTTGGCACAGGTGCGCCAACTCGCGGCGCAGTTGAAGGAGAAGTACGCGCGGATCGACGTCCTGGCCAACAACGCCGGCGGGATCATGGGCCACCGCGGGCTCACCGTGGACGGCCACGAGAAGACCTTCCAGATCAACCACCTGGCCCCGTTCCTGCTCACCACAGAGCTGATCGACGTGCTCACCGCCAGCCGCGCCACCGTCATCAACACCTCCAGCGCGGCGAACTCGCTGTACGGCAAGCTGGACCTCAACGACCTCGAGACGGCCAACACCTACTCCGCCAACCGGGCCTACGGCAACGCCAAGCTCGGGAACATCCTCTTCACCGCGGAGCTGAACAACCGCTACCAGGCGGCAGGGATCTCCACCGCGGCATTCCATCCCGGCGTGGTGGCCACCAACTTCGCTGCGGACACCACCAGCCCGTTCCGGTTCATCTATCGAAGCTTCCTCAACAGGTTCATGCTGAGCCCCGAACAGGGCGCGGACACGCTCGTGTGGCTCGCCACATCCACGCCGGGACAGGACTGGATCTCCGGCGCGTACTACGCCAAGCGGGCGCTGGCGAAAGCCAACAAGCAGGCGTACGACCAGGAGCTGGCACGGGAACTCTGGGAGCGCAGCGCGGCGATGGTGGGCGCGGACCTCGACGAACTCGACGCCCGGCAATAACAGCAGCCAGCCGCCGGTCGCCCGGCTGGCACCCGCCGGTCCCGCGGTGCTAGCGCGCGGCGTCGACCTTGCCGATCGCCGTCAGGGCGCTTTCCACCGCCCCGGCCAGCCCGCTGGCCGGGGCCGGCCTGGCGAACAAATAGCCCTGCAGGAAGTCGCAGCCGCAGTTTATGAGGTACCGGGCCTGGGCCGCCGTCTCGACGCCCTCGGCGGTGACTTTCAGGCCCGAGGCGTGCGCGGCGTCGATCATGGCGCCGAGGACCGGGAGCTGTTCCTGGCCGGTCTTGATCATCGCCACCAGGGAACCGTCGATCTTGACCTCGTCCAGCGGCAGCTCCGCAAGCCGGTCGGGGGACCCGGGGCCCGTGCCGAAGTCGTCCATCGCGATCCGCACCCCGGCGTCCCGCAACTGCCGCAGCTGGCGCAGCACGGCCGAGTCCGATTCGAAGAACGCACTCTCGGTCAGTTCCAGCATGAGCTGGCGCGGATCCACGCCGGCGGCCGCCACGACCGCGAGCACCTCCGTGGCGAAATCCCGGTTCTGGAACTGCAGGCCGGAGACGTTCACCGAAATGCTGCCGGCGGCGTCGCCGGCCAGCCAGGGCCGGACCTCGACGCAGGCCCGGCGCAGGACCGCATCACCGATCTCGCGGATCAGCCCGCTCTGCTCGGCCACGGGCAGGAACTGGTTGGGCGGAACCAGCCGGCCGTGCCGTTCCCAGCGCGCAAACGCCTCGAACTGCACCACCGCACCGAGCCCGGGGGACACCACAGGCTGGTAGTGGACCGAGATCTGGCCCAGCTCCACCGCCTGCCGGAGCCCGGCCTGGGCGTCTTCCCCGTCTTCCCGGCCGGCCCTGTCGGCACTGTCGGCCCGGTCGGCCACAGCGTTGAGCATCTCCGGCCGGAACCGCAGCCACGCGTGCTTGCCGCTGGCCCTCGCCGCCGTCATGGCCGCGTCGGCCTGCCGGAGCAGCTCCGCGCCGTCGAGCGCCGGGGAAGTCCGGGAGGCCAGGCCCATGCTCACGCACGGACGGACCAGCGAGCCGCCGACACGCAACGGCCCGTGCAGCGACTCGGCGATCCGACTGGCCACTGCATCCGCTTTGAGGCATTCGGTCAGCAGCACCACGAACTCGCCGCCGCCGAGCCGGGCCACAGTGTCGTGCGGTCGGACGCAGTTGCGCAGCCGGCTGGCGACCTCCACCAGCAGTGCGTCCGCGGCAGCGCGGCCCCGCAGATCGAGGTCCCTGACGTCATCCACGCTCAACAGCAGCACGTCCACCGGGTCCGGGCGGCGCAGCGCCGCGGCGAGGCGCTCGTTGAGCAGGGTGCCGTTGGGCAGCGACGTCAGCGGATCGCGCAGCACCCCGGCCCGCACCTGGTCATCGTGCCCGGCGAAGGCGGCGGGAGCGGCAGTCGTCGCCGCCAGCGTCCGACGGCGGTGCGCCGCCCCGCCCGCTGTGGTGCCGCCGTCGTCCGGGTGCTTTCCGTGCAGCCCCGTTCGGTGCCCGGCGCCGCGGACCGAGAGCGCGACGGAGGGTGCGAGCGAGCCTGCCACGGCGCCGGCGGGCAGCAGTGCGCACGTGATTTCGACCGGGAATTCGGTGCCGTCAGCCCGGCGGCCGGAGCCTGAGAAGGGCTCGCCGGGGCGGGGTGTCGGGCCGGGCAGTGCAGCGAGGAGGGCGAGGAAGTCCGCGCGGCAGGATTCGGCCAGGAGCAGGCTGGAGTCTGTGCCCAGCAGCTGGAGCCGGGAGTAGCCGAAGAGCTGTTCCGCGGCGGTGTTCAGGTAGGAAACGGACCTGTCCGGAGCGAGCAGCAGCACCGGATCCGGGCCGTGCTCCAGCAGCACTTCTGCGAGTCCAGCTTCCATGTGTTTGACTGCCCCCAGACCGGTGGATACGGATGCGGCCGCTCTTGCGGAGAGCAAAGCGGGTTGCGCTCCCTGAAGCATATGCGCAGTTGCCGGTTGCGGCGCGCCGCGCACCAGGCCACGGCCACGAAGATGCCAGCCCGCGGCCCCGGCCTGCAGCCCTGACCAGCAGCTATCCCGGGCGTGAGGCGCCGTCCAGCGCCGCAACAGCCGCGGCCGCGTTGCGGATGCCCAGCTCCCGGCGGTGCTCCGGCTCCGGGCAGGAGAAGAGGAAGCCCTGCAGGGCATCGCAGCCCTGGGCCATCAGGTAGTGGGCCTGTTCCGGGGTTTCGATGCCCTCGGCCGTGACCTTCAAGCCCAGGCTGCGGGCCATGTGGATCATCGAGGTCAGGATCGGCAGCTTCTCCGCCCCGGTGCGCAGCATGGAGACAAAGGACTTGTCGATCTTGACGATGTCCACGGGGAGCTCCTGCAAGCGGCCCAGCGAGGAGTAGCCGGTGCCGAAGTCGTCCAGGGCCACCCGGATGCCCGCCCCGCGCAGGGTCTCGAGCTGGTCGATGACGTGGGACCGGGGATCAAAGAACACACTCTCCGTCACCTCCAGCACCAGCTGGTGCGGGTCCACGTTGCCCCACGCCGCAATGTCCAGGACACGCTCGGCGAAGTCCCGGTGCAGCAGCTGCACACCGGACACGTTCACCGCCAAGGTCCGGGAGGGATCCTCCGCCAGCCAGGGCTGCAGCTCAACGCAGCTTTGCCGGAGCACCTCCGCTCCGATGTCCCGGATCAGGCCGCTGCGTTCCGCGGTCCTGATGAACTCGTCCGGGGGCATCAGCTTTCCCTCGAACTGCCAGCGCGCCAGGGCTTCGAACTGCACCACCTCCAGCACCCCGGTGGAGACCACAGGCTGGTAGTGCACAACGATCTGCCCCAGTTCCACGGCCCGCCTCAGCCCGGCAGTCAGCTGGGTCCGTGCCAGCAGCTCGGCCAGCATCGCCGGCTGGAAATGGAGATAGCAGTTCTTGCCGGCTTCCTTGGCGGCGTACATGGCCAGGTCCGCCTGCCGCAACAGCTCCGAGGACGTCATGGCCCCGGCACCGCGCGAGGCGACCCCCAGGCTGAGGGCCGGCCGCATGAGCGTTCCCTCGATGGAGAACGGGGCGTTCAGGGTGGCCACGATCCGTTGGGCCACGGCGTCGGAATCGTTGCAGCCGACCAGCAGGACCACAAACTCGTCCCCGCCGAGGCGTGCCACGGTGCCGTGCGGCCCGACGCACTGGTGCAGCCGGTCCGCGATTTTCACCAGCATCTCATCCCCGGCGTGGTGGCCCAGGATGTCGTTGACTTCCTTGAAGTCATCCAGGTCCAGCAGCAGCACATCCACCGGATCGTCCGTCAGCAGCGCGGCCGCGACGCGTTCGGCAAAGAGTGTCCGGTTGGCCAGCCCCGTCAGCGGGTCCTGGAACGCGAGTTCCTTGAGCTTCTCCGCCTGCTCGGCGAGTTCCGCCAGGGCGCGTCGCGCCTGGTCGTGGGCGCGCTGCGTGGAGGTGATGTCGCGGAAGTTCCAGATCCGGCCCACGATCCTGTCCGCGACTTTCTGCGGCCGGGAGTACAGCTCCACGGTGCGGCCGTCCTTGAATTCCAGCACATCGTGGCTCTGCCGGGCCCTGTCGGCGTGGAGTTCAGAGACTTTCTGCAGGAAGTACTCCGGATCCCGCAGTTGCCGGGAGATGAAGGTGACCAGCGCCGTCGGGTCCTCCGCCGCAAGCAGCTCCGGCGGCATGCCCCACAACTTGAGGTACTGGTCGTTGATGCCGGCGATGAGTCCCTCGTTGGAGATGACCACTATCCCGTCGGCGGTGGATTCGAGCGCGGCGTCGAGCAGCGAGACCGCCAGGCGGCGGCCGGAATCGGTGTCCTCCCGGTGGCTGCCGTCCCGGACGGCAACCGCCATGGCCGGGCCGCCGTCGAGCTCCACCAGCGAGCAGGTGATCTCCAGGGACAGTTCGCTGCCGTCGCGGCGCCGGCCCGCCGCCGCGAACGGCCGGCTGCCGGACAGGCTGCCGCGGCCCAGCCGGCCCAGGACCCGCAGGAAGCCGCCGCGCTCGTCCTCGGAGAGCAGGACGGTGTGCTGTGCTCCGAGCAACTGCTCGCGCGGGTAGCCGAAGAGACGCTCGGCGGCGGCGTTCACGAAGGCGATGGCCCCGTCCGCGGTCAGCAGCAGGACAGCATCGGGACCCTGCTCCAGCAGGGTTTCTTCAATCCCAGTTCCCACGGCGATACCGGCCCCCGAAGCGATGGTTGATGTGCTGACGGCTGATCCGGCGGCG
>DATITT010000186.1:0-3203 GCA_035467435.1 Arthrobacter sp.
ACTTCGCGCCCATTCCAGCGGGCGGAACAGGCGCGAGGTGACCCCGCGTTGCTTCTTATCACTCCGACCGGTCAGCGGGTCCGCCGGCCGCCCCCTGTCGACCCGCCCCGGCCCTTGCGGCCGCGCTTCGCGCCGTCGTTGGCAGCGGCCTCGTAGCTGTCCCGTTCCGCCGAGCGCTGGCTCTTGCCTGCAGCCGAAATCTGCTGGTGCCACTCCCGTGCGTAGGCGCGGCGGGCGGCGGCATCGTGCCGTCGGGCCAGGGCCGCGAGTTCGCGCTGGAGTTTCAGGTAGCTCGCCCAGCGGCGGTCATCGAGGGACCCGTCTGCGAGCGCGGCCTGCACGGCGCATCCGGGCTCGCGATCGTGGGCGCAGTCGGAAAACCGGCACTGCCCGAAGAGTTCCTCGAGGTCGCCGAACATCTCCGCCATCCCGTTGTCGGCGTCGAACAGCCCGAAGCCGCGCACCCCGGGCGTATCCATCAGGACGGCGCCACCGGGCAGGGGCACGAGTTCGCGTGAGGTGGTGGTGTGTTTGCCTTTGCCGTCGCCGGCCCGGACCGCCGCCGTTTCCTGGACCTCGACGCCGACGAGGGCGTTGATGAGGGTGGATTTGCCGGCGCCCGAGGGACCCAGCAGCACGAGGGTGCCACCGGGCGGGAGATGGCCCAGCAGTTCGTCCAGGCCGTCGCCGTGTTCCGCGGAGGTGGTGACCACCGCGACGCCGGCTGCCTGAAGGATCACCTTGCCGACGACATCGTCCGCTATGTCGGCAAGGTCCGCTTTGGTGATGATGACGAGCGGGGTGGCTCCCGAGTCCCAGGCGGCGACGAGGGTGCGTTCGAGCCGGTTGTGGGTGAGCGGCCGGTCCACGGGCACCACAACACCGACGATATCCATGTTGGCGCCGAGGACCTGCACCTCCGACGAGGCGTCAAAGGCGCGTTTGCGGCTCAGTTCCGAGTGCCGCGGCAGAACCCCCGCAATGGCAGGCTCCCCCGCAGTATTGGATCCCAGCCAGACCCAGTCCCCGGTGGCGGGCAGTTCGCCGGTGCTGGGGTACGGCAGATGGAGGGTGGTGTCGTGCGTGGCGGTAAGGACCAGGTTGCGGTCCACGCGGATGACCCGGCCCGCGCCGGTGCCGCCCGGCACGGGATGGGCCGCGAAACGTTCGGCGACGGCGGCGGTGAAGCCGAACGCTGCCGGGCCCGCGGGGAGGTTATTGGGGGTGGGGTGGGTGGCGCCGGACGCGCCCGGACGTGCAAGAGAAGTAGTCAACGAAAACCCTTTGATGGGCCCCGGTGCACATGCCGCGCTGCAGGTGGAACCTGGCAGCGGTGGCGGCTAGTGGGTGCTGATGGCCGGGGCAGGAATGATGGCCTGGCTGATGTTGGCGCGCAGTGCGCACCGGACTGTTGCAGTCATCGTCTCCACCTCCCCGTTATCGCTATCGGCTTTTCTGCCGGTTTCAGAATAGCCGGATGCGCGCCAAATTGCATTGAATTGTCCTGCCAATCTGGCCGGCTACTGGAGCATCGCTGGGATGATTACCGAGAGAACCGCAAGCACTCCGACGATGATCGCTTGCCCGTTCCATGAGGAGGCAACCGCACCCTGCTCGGAACCCAGCCCAGCGGCACGGGCGTCCTGCCATGCGAGGACGATGGCATCACGTCCGGTCCTCGTGTCCGGCTGACTGAGGCGTTCGTTGCTCGGAAAGATGCTGTGCGGACGGCTCTTCAAGTCGCTGACACGGTCAAATCCAGAGCCGAATGCAGTCGGTGGGGTCGGGGCACCCCAGCTCACATACTTTGTGCCGCCTGCCCAGATAGTTGTGGTGTAGCGGACCTCGATGTCCTGAACCGTCCCGAACGGTATCCGGTGGTCGCGCAGACCGACGTCCGCGTCTGCCTCAAAGCTGCAGTAGCTGCAGCGCCGCCACTCACCGGAGTTAGTCGCAGCCGCCTCCGCCGCCGCCTCCGCCATCGCCGCCTCCGCCGTCCCCGCCCGAGCCGGATCCGCCGTCGCCGTGGTATCCGCCGGGTCCGGTGTTGGCGGTGCGCGGGGCCATGGCGCCGAACAGCAGCACACCCGTGGCGTTCGGGTCTCCTCCCGATGCTGCGAACGCTGCCCGGCGACTGCGACCCAGGAGCCAGATGATCCCGAGAAAAAGGGCAAAGGACAGCCCCATGCCACCGGCCATTGCGGCGCTGGTCCCGGAACCGGACTCATCGGTGTTGAAGGCATTGATCAGCTTCCCGCCGAAAAACAAGCCGACGGGGACGGCGAAGATCAGCCTGCGCGCCAGCGCCCAGCGGAGGCTTGAGACGGGAACAGGAAGCTTTTTGAACCGGCGGCTGCGCGTGCCCTTGCCACTGCGCACCGCAATCTTCGACCTTGACATGGCCTCCACCCTACGGCCGGCGATCCGAGACAGGGTCCTGGCTGGGAAACCGTCAGGAAAGTTGTCCGTTCAGCGGCCGCTCGCGGTGGAGCCGGAGTGCGGCGTCGACGAGCGAGACCTTGTTGAGCCCTGCGACGTCCTCCAGCGGGATCCAGCCCGCGTGTGTGGTGCTGCCGTCCACCTCGTGCCGCAGCTCACCGCCGGTAATGGTTGCTTCGTAAATGAGCCGGAGGGACTGGAAGTCCAGTTCGCCGCCGTCGATCCGGATCTCCGCGGGCCAGTGCCCGACGTCGATCCCCAGCATGGCGCCGACCTCCGCGCGGTAGCCGGTTTCCTCGTAGATTTCCCGGCGGCAGCCATCGACGGGATGTTCGGCCAGGTCCAGGCCGCCGCCCGGCAGGGTCCAGCCTTCCTTGCGGCCCTGCTTCCAGTAGGCCAGGAGGATCGCGCCGTCGCGGATGATGACCCCGTAGGCAGCCGGACGGGTGTCGAAGTTCAGGCTCATTCCTTCAGCGTAGTGTCCCGTCAGTGTCGTAGCCCGGCGGCCGCGTCAGCCCTGTCCGGTTCAGCCCTGCTCTGCCACGAGCTGGAGCACACCAAAGACGGGGTCCTGCTCCAGGACGCGGACGTCGGTGATTCCCTCGGCGGCCAGGGCGGCGCGGAAGGATTCCTGCAGCCGGGGGACGTTCATCCCCAGACCGCTGCCCAGGATCACCGGGCCGTCGATGCCGAGCTTCCGGACCGTCTGCAGCGCCAGGGCTGCCAGATCCCGGCCGGCCTGGTCCACGAGCTCCTGGCTGGCG
>DATITT010000187.1:0-22016 GCA_035467435.1 Arthrobacter sp.
TGGGCCGGCCGGTGGTCCCGGAGGAGTACGGCAGCACGGCCACGTGGGTGGCGGGATCGAAGCTGACGTCCGGCGCCGGGGCGCCCGCCGCCAGCAGGTCCCGCAGTGAGGGGTGGCCGGCGGCGCCGTCGAGGACGACGAGCCGGTCGGCCGGGATCCCGGCCCGGCTGGCGGCTTCCCGGGCCGCGGGGAGCAGGGCGGAGACGGTGAACAGCCACGTGGCGCCGGCGTCGGCGAGCTGGAGGGCGATCTCGTCCGCCGTGTAGAGGGAGTTGACGGTAGTGACCGTCGCGCCGGCCCGCAGCAGTCCGTGGAAGACGACGGTGAATGCCGGGACGTTGGGGCACAGGATCGCCGCGACCCCGTGGACGCCCAGGCCCTGGGCCGCGACGGCTCCGGCCACGGCATCGATCTGCCCGACGAGGGTCCGGTAACTTGTCTCCGCGCCGCTCGTGCCGTCGACGACGGCGATCCGGTCCAGGTCCGCTTCCTCCAGACCGCCAAAGAGGTAGTCGTACAGGCTGACGTCGGGAATTTCCACATCGGGGAACGGGCTCGAAAACACGCAACATCTCCTTTGATCCGCGTCCGCCCAGCCGGCGGCGGCTGGTGCCACTCTAGTGCCGTCGGGCCCTTCTGGACAGGACCGCCCTGACCCCCGTTTGTCCTCGCTGCTCAGTCGAGCAGCAGCGCGGGCTCTTCCAGGATCGACGCGACGTCGGCCATGAACCGTGCCGAGAGGTCGCCGTCCACCACGCGGTGGTCGAAGGAGCCGCCGAGGGTGGTGATCCAGCGCGGAATCACCTCGCCGTCAAGGACCCAGGGTTTCTGCTTGATGGTGCCGAAGGCCACGATCGCCACTTCGCCGGGGTTGATGATCGGCGTGCCCGTATCGATGCCGAGGGCGCCGATGTTGGTGACGGTCAGGGTGCCGCCCTGCATCTGGGCGGGCTGGGTCCTGCCGGCCCGCGCGGTCGTGGCAAGCTCGTTCAGGGCCAGCGCCAACTCCTTGAGGGACAGGTCCTGGGCGTTCTTGATGTTCGGGACCATCAGGCCGCGGGGTGTGGCTGCCGCGATTCCGAGGTTCATGAAGTGCTTGATGTGGATCTCGGCGGAGTCGCTGCCGTCCGGGTTGTCCACCCAGGTCGCATTGACACTGGGGTTGCGCGCCGCGGCCCAGATGACTGCTTTGGCCAGGATCAGCAGCGGGGAGACTTTGATGCCCTCGAAGTCGCGGGAGGCCTTGAGTCGCTTGACGAACTCCATGGTCCGGCTGGCGTCAACGTCGACGAAGATGCTGACATGCGGGGCAGCGAAGGCTGACTCGACCATGGCCCGCGCCGTGGCCTTGCGGACGCCCTTGACCGGAATCCGTTCGATCCGCTGTTCCTGCGGGCGGCCGGTCTTGCCCCAGAAGGTGTCCGCCTGGTCCACCTCGGCGTCGCGCTGCGCCTGGTAGCTCACCAGGTCCTCGCGGGTCACTTCGCCGCGGGCCCCGGTGGGGACGACGTCGGCCAGGTCGATGCCCAGGTCGCGGGCGATTTTGCGCACCGGAGGCTTGGCCAGGACCCTGCTGACCAGGCCGCTGATGGCCCCGCCGAGGGTGGGGCGCTGGTCGATGCTGTCCTCAGGGGCCGGGCGTTCCGCGTGGGCGACCGCCTCGGGGCTGATCCAAATGTCATGCGCCTCCACAGGCTCGGCCAGCGGGACCGGCGCCGCGACGGAGCCTGTTGGGGCCGCCGGCTTCGCTGCCTGAGCGGCGATGCGGGGGCGGCGCCTGACGGCGTCGGCCTTGGGACCGGAGCCCACCAGCGGACCGCCGTCCGGACGCCCGGCCGGTTCACCGGCGTCGGACGTGTCCGCTTCCAGCTTTCCGTACAGCGGGGCGGCGGGAGCCTGCTCGGCGGCGGGAGCAGGGACGGCGGCCGTGCCGGAGGGTGCCGCGTCGCTCACGCTGATGATCGGGGTCCCGACGTCGACTGTCAGGCCTTCGGGGACCAGCAGCTCCTCGACGGTTCCGGCGAACGGGGAGGGCAGCTCGACGAGGGATTTTGCGGTCTCGATTTCGCACAGGACATCGTTGATGGCCACCGTGTCGCCGGGTTTGACCTTCCAGGCGACGATCTCGGCCTCGGTCAGCCCTTCGCCCACATCGGGGAGGTTGAACTTGTGAAGAGTCATGGTGTCCTTGGTGGAAGAGAATGCCTTAGCGGGAAGCGGTCAGCGGAGAAGGGGGCGCGGTCAGTAAGAAAGGGCGCGGTCCAGGGCCTCGAGGATGCGGTCGATGTCCGGCAGATAGTCTTCCTCCACCTTGGCCACCGGATAGGGCATGTGGAAGCCGCCGACGCGGATGACGGGCGCCTCGAGTGAGTGGAAGGCACGCTCGCTGATCCGGGCCGCAATTTCGCCGCCGATGCCGCCGAAGGTCGGGGCCTCGTGGGCCACAATCAGCCGGCCAGTTTTCTTGACGGACTCGGTGACGGTGTCGAAGTCGATCGGCGAGATCGAACGCAGGTCGACCACCTCGACACTGTGGCCGTCCTCGGCGGCGGCGTTGGCAGCTGCCAGGGCCACCGGCACCAGGGGTCCGTAGACCACGACGGTGGCGTCTGTTCCCTCGCGGAGCACGTGTGCTCTGAACGGATCCGCGGAGGGTCCGGGGGATTGAGTGTCGACCTCGCCCTTGAGCCAGTAGCGGCGCTTCGGTTCGAAGACGATCACGGGGTCCTGGCAGTCGACGGCCTGCTGGATCATCCAGTACGCATCGTGCGGGTTGGACGGCGTGATGATGCGCAGCCCGGCCGTGTGGGCGAACAGCGCCTCCGGGGACTCCGAGTGGTGTTCGATCGAGCCGATGCCGCCGCCATAGGGGATCCGGATGACGACCGGCACGGTCAGCTTGCCGTTGCTGCGGGCATGCATTTTGGCCAGCTGCGTGGTGATCTGGTTGAAGCCCGGGAACACGAAGCCGTCGAACTGGATTTCACAGACCGGCAGGTAGCCGCGCAGGGACAGGCCGATTGCGGTGCCGATGATGCCGGACTCCGCCAGCGGGGTGTCGACCACGCGGTCGGCACCGAACTCGGCGATCAGGCCGTCGGTGACGCGGTAGACGCCGCCCAGGGGTCCGATGTCCTCGCCCATGAGCAGGGCGCGGGGGTTATTGCTCAGCGTCGCGCGGAGACCTTCATTGATGGCCTTGGCAATGGTCATGGTGGTCATCAGTTGGCCGCCCCTTCTGCCTGGGCTGTCCGCGCGGGTTCGGGCTCGCCGGCGAAGCCTGCGCTGTACTCCTCGAACCAGGCCAGCTCCTCGGCCACCAGCGGGTGGGCCTCCACGTAGGTGTTGGCGAAGGCAGTACGGATGTCCGGGGTTTCGAGATCGTAGGTCGTCTTGCGGACGTAGGCGGCAAGTTCGTCGCCGTCCGCCCTGACCTGCTCGAAGAAGGAGTCGTCGGCCATTCCCTCCGCGCGGAGGTACTTCTCCAGGCGCTCCAGCGGATCCTTGGCCCGCCACCGGCCCTCCTCGGCGGATTCCCGGTACTTGCTGGGATCGTCGGCCGTGGTGTGGGCACCGACGCGGTAGGTGAACGCCTCGATCAGCACCGGGCCCTCGCCCCGGCGGGCACGTTCCAGCGCCCACTCGGTGACGGCATGGACGGCGATCACGTCGTTTCCGTCCACCCTGATGCCCGGGAATCCGTAGCCCTTGGCCCGGTTGGCGAGCGGGATGCGGGTCTGCACGGAGCTGGGGACGGAGATCGCCCAGTGGTTGTTCTGGCAGAAAAACACCACGGGGGCCTTGTAGGAAGAAGCGAACACCATGGATTCATGGACGTCGCCTTCGGAGCTGGCACCATCACCGAAATAGACCATAACGGCAGCCTTGGGCTCCGCGGCCTGGCCAGCCGTTCCGGCCGCGAGTGCGGCAGACGCCGCGAACTTCTGATCGCGCTGGATTCCCATCGCGTAGCCGACCGCATGGGGGGTCTGCGCTGCGAGGACCAGGGTGTAGAGGTGGAAGTTGGTGTCCTTGGGGTTCCAGCCGCCGTTGGAGACACCGCGGAACTGGCGGAGCAGCTCGGCCAGATCCACGTTGCGGGTCAGGGCGACGCCGTGTTCGCGGTAGGTGGGGAAAATGTAGTCCTGCGGCTGGCTGGCCCGGCCGGATCCGATCTGGGCGGCCTCCTGGCCGGTGAGCGGGACCCAGAGGGCCAGCTGCCCCTGCCGCTGCAGCGCGGTGGCCTCGACGTCGAAGCGGCGGATTTTGGCCATGTCGGCATAGAATCCGCGCAGCGTCCCGGAGTCGAGCCGCTCGGCGTAGGCCGAGAAAACGGGATCAGACCGGCGCGTGCCGTCGGGTGCGAGGAGCTGCACCATCGGCTCGGCGGGATCGCCCAGGCGGGCTTCGGCTTCCGCCTCAAGCCGGTCTTCAATATCGGTTCCGTCGAACTCGGTAGCGGGCAGATGTGTGGCGCCCATACCGTCTCCTTGCTTGCCGCATCCGGATGCGCTGCAATCGCTGGGATATATGCCGGACCGGTTATCCATTCCCGGCCCGGCATATATTTTGGCTTACTTGTCCTTACTTTATCCGCAGCAGGCTGGCCGCGGCCGTCATGTTAAGCGCTAGGAACGCCGCGGCGGTTTTGTGTAGATTGCACAGAGTTCCAGGAAGCGGGTATTGGCCTCGGTTTCGCCGATACTGACCCGCACGCCCTCGTTGGCAAAGGCGCGCACGGAGAGGGCCCGCTCCCCCGCCAGGGCGGCGAATTCGGCGCTGTTGGCACCGAGATTGAGCCACACGAAGTTGCCTTGGGCCTCCGGCACGAACCAGCCGAGGTCCCGCAGCCCGGCGGTGACCCGGTTCCGTTCGTCCACGAGGCTTTGTACCCTTTCTACAACCTCGCCGAAATGCTCCAGCGAGGTCACCGCCGCGGTTTCCGCAATCTGGGATACCGCGAAGGGGGTGGCCGAGACGCGCAGGTGCTGGGTGAGGTCCGGCTGGGACACGCTGTAGCCGACCCGCAGCCCGGCCAGGCCGTGGGCCTTGGAGAAGGTCCGCAGGACAACGACGTTGGGGTACCGCCGGTACATTTCGATGCCGTCGACGGCGTGATCGTCGCGGACGAACTCCTGGTAGGCCTCATCGATGACCACCACGACGTCGGAGGGAACCCGCTTGATGAAGCGCTCAGTTTCCTCGGTGGTCAGGATCGGCCCGGTGGGGTTGTTGGGCGTGCACAGCAGGATCATCCGGGTGCGCGCCGTCACCGCTGCGGCCATGGCGTCGAGATCGTGGCGGCCCTCTCCCGTCAGCGGGATCCGGACGCTCTCGGCGCCGGCCAGGCCAACACAGATCGGGTACGCCTCGAAGGAGCGCCACGCGTAGATGACCTCGTCGGGCTTGCCGTCGTCGTTCTGCCCGGCGAAGGTGGCCAGCAGCTGGTTCAGCGCCCCGAGGCTTCCGGCGCCGGTGACGATGTCCTCGGCGGGAACGTCCAGGAACCCGGAAAGTGCACCGCGCAGCTTGCTGCTCAGCGGGTCCGGGTAGCGGTTGAAGTCCGTCTGCGCTGCGATGGCCTGCTGCACTGCAGGGATCGGGGGCAGCGGGTTTTCGTTGGAGGAAAGCTTGTAGCTGGCCAGTCCCTCGACGGGGACCGGCGGTTTGCCGGCCGCGTAGCGGGGAAGGAGGTCTACCACCGGACGGGGCCTGATGCCCCCGGCCGTGTTCTCTGATGAAGTCATGCCAACCAGCCTACTTCGGGTCCCTGCCACAAGAGGGGGATATGGTCCCTGCCGCTGCCGCCGGGCCTATGACAGCATTGGTCCATGCGCTCATTCATCGTACGAGTCATCGTCAACGGGCTGGCCCTGGCAATCGCGTGCTGGATCCTCACCGGCCTGAACATTTCCACCGCGGGCAACAACACCGTCAGCATCATCCTGGGCTACTTGTTCATCGGCTTGATCTTCGGCCTTGTCAATGCTTTCGTCAAGCCGATCGTCAGCCTCCTGTCGCTGCCGATCACCATCCTTACACTGGGTCTTTTCACTATTGTCATCAACGCGGCAATGCTCTACCTGACGTCCTGGATCAGCAGCTACACCGCTGTTAACTTCACCATTGATTCCTTTTTCTGGACGGCGGTGTTCGCCGCCCTCATTATCAGCGCGGTGTCCCTCGTGGCCAGCTTTCTCCCTGCGCTCGACCGCTAGGGTCAGGCGCCAGAAGCCCGGCGGCGGGAACTCTGCCAGGACAGGGCCGGGTGCTGGCCACTAGGCCGCGGGCTGCTGTGCCGGATCTGCGGGCTTTCCTCCCGGGCTGCGCCGTGGCCCCGGAGCGACGGGCGTCCCCCGCTGGGGCGGCATGGCTTCGCGCCGGAGCGAGAAGCGGGTCACCGTGGCGGTTCCGCCCGCACCGACCACGGCGGCGAGCGCGGACGTTGACGCCTGAAGTGACGGATCCTGGCTGGCTGCAACGTCCCGGGCGCCGTCGGCATAGCGTTCGATGGCGTGGCCCGGCCCCATCCCGGGCTCCAGCCATTCGTGTCCGGGGATCGGAGTGCTCAAGGTGACGGTCACCCGGTCCTTCAGATCCGGGTTGGGCGTCCCGTCCGCCCCGGGCACCCAGTCCTGCTCATGTTCCAGGTGCAGGCTGCTGGTGCCGGCCCCGGGAGCGATCCCGCCCACCGGGGAACCCGCCGTCAGCACGAACTTCAGCTCGTAGTCTGCCAGGAACGCCTTGTCCCGGCCGAGGTTCATGGCGTGGATGCCGCCCTGGCTGTAGCCGACCGCGGCCACCTGGTCGCCCGCCTCGGCGCCGGCCTCCGCCAGGGCCTGGCGGATCGCCACTGCGGTCTCGGCCGAGTCGTAGCCGAGGCCCTCAGCGATGCCGGCGGCGTCGAAGGGGTTGGTGCCCTGCGGCAGTCCGTCCAGCTGCGTCCCGGGAATGATCACCACCCACGCGCGGTTGCCGTGCTGCCCCAGCCGGAGGACCTCGATCTCCCCGCTGTTCCGGCCGGCCGACCCGGCCCGCAGCAGCAGCCCGGCCGGTGAGACATCGGCTTCCTCCGTCCGGGTTTCCCGGCCCGTGATCCGGACGGGCCGGGGCCGCAGGAAGTCCAGGCCCGGCGCGCCCGTCAATCCGCGGACCGCTGCCCGGACACCGCCGGCCGGCTCCCCTGCCGCTGCGGCGCCGCCCGGCAGGCCCAGCAGCAGCGCCAGCCTCCCGGGCGCCTGGGAGAACGCGTCCTCTGCCGTGTCGCGGACGGTGAGCGGCGGCAGGCCGGCCATCCCCCACAGGGGCCCGTACCCGGGGCCGGTCCGGCCGATCCGCAGGAGCAGGGTGTTCCGGGCCTCGGCGGACTCGTATTCGCGGTGGCTCGCCCTCACCTCACGGCAGAGACGCTCCAGCTCCATCCGGACGCGGCCGAGGGCCCGGGTTCCCTCCCCGACGGTGACAATCGCACTACTGCCGGTGGTATACGAGTCGTACTGGTACGGGAACAGGGCGCGGCGCACCCTTTCTGCCTCCGCCTCCACCTCCGCCAACTCCCGGATAAGCCCGTCCAGGGCCGAGGCTCCGGCGAGCAGCTCCTCGAACTGGAAACTGAGGCCGCCCACTCCGCCCCGGATCCGCAGCATCCCGTCCACCGGAGCGGCGGGGACGGGTGCTCCCCCGGAACCGGCCGGCGAGACCTCCGCCATCAGTGCCCCGGCCGTCCCGGCGACAGTGCCACGTTCCGGGCGTGCCGGAGCACTGCGGCGACAGCCTCCTGCAGGGTGGTCCGGCTGCGACGCAGGGACGCCGCCTGCAGGGACACCGCCGTCCGGTAGGCCCGCCCGGCCGGCGACTGCCAGCTCTGCAGTTCCACGCGGGCCAAGCGGGCCAGCACAGCGTCGGTGTGGTCAGCGCAGGCGGCCACCCGGGCGGCAAGCTGCTGGACCTCGTAGCTGCGGGATACGCACACCGCGGCATCAGAGGCCAGGAGAGTTCCCGCGGCCGCCCCGCTGCCCCCGGCGTTGCTGCTGGTGTTGTGGCTGGTGCTGGCGGGCCCGCTGGTCATGACACCGACGTTAGGTCCCCCGGTGCACAGGCTGAAGCGGCCCGTCCTGCCATGTGGACAACTGCCGGTGGAACCGAAGGGGGAACCGCGAAATCCCGGCCGGAAGTCACATGGATCGGCGCGCTTAAGGCCCGGCGGGACTTCGTGAAAGAATCGGGGCATGCCTGAAACTGCCGCCACAGCCGATACCCGCACGCCGTCCGGACGCCGGGCCCTCGCCGCGTCCTCACAACAGATCGCGCTCGGCCCGCTGGACGGCCGGTACCAGTCCGCCGTCGCTCCGCTGGTCGACTATCTCTCCGAAGCCGCCCTCAACCGCGACCGGGTCGCCGTCGAGGTTGAATGGCTCATCCACCTGACCGGCAACAGCGTGCTCCCCGGCGCCGGACCGCTGACCGCGGAGCAGCAGCGGAAGCTGCGCGCCATCGTCACCGAATTCGATGCCGGCTCCGTCGCCGAACTGGCGGACATCGAAGCCGTCACCGTGCATGACGTCAAAGCCGTCGAGTACTACATCGGCCGCCGCCTGCCCGGCATCGGCATCGAACACCTGACCTCCATGGTGCACTTCGGCTGCACCTCCGAGGACATCAACAACCTCTCCTACGCCCTCGGCGTCAAGGGCGCCGTCGAAGACGTCTGGCTGCCCGCCGCCCGGAAGCTCGTCGCACAGATCAGCGCCATGGCCGGGGACAACCGGGCCGTGCCGATGCTCTCCCGCACGCACGGCCAGCCGGCCACCCCCACCACGCTCGGCAAGGAACTGGCCGTCATCGCGCACCGCCTGACGCGCCAGCTGGACCGCATCGCCCGGACCGAATACCTCGGCAAGATCAACGGCGCCACCGGCACCTACGCGGCCCATGTGGCCTCCGTTCCCGGCGCCGACTGGGAGCATGTCGCCAAGAGCTTCGTTGAAGGCCTGGGCCTGGGCTGGAATCCGCTGACCACGCAGATCGAAAGCCACGACTGGCAGGCAGAGCTGTACGCCGACGTCGCGCGGTTCAACCGGATCCTGCACAACGTCTGCACGGACATCTGGAGCTACATCTCGATCGGCTACTTCGTGCAGATCCCGGTCGAGGGCGCCACCGGCTCCTCCACCATGCCGCACAAGGTCAACCCGATCCGCTTCGAGAACGCCGAGGCCAACCTGGAGATCTCCTCCGGGCTGCTGGATGTCCTGGGCTCCACGCTGGTCACCTCCCGCTGGCAGCGCGACCTCACCGATTCCTCCTCGCAGCGCAACATCGGCGTGGCCTTCGGCCACTCCCTGCTCGCCATCTCCAATGTGGCCAAGGGCCTGGACCGCCTGAAGGTTGCGGAGGACGTGCTGGCCGCGGACCTCGACACCAACTGGGAAGTCCTCGGCGAGGCCATCCAGATGGTCATGCGCGCCGAGGCCATCGCCGGCGTCGAAGGCATGGAGAACCCCTACGAGCGGCTCAAGGACCTGACCCGCGGGCAGCGCGTCGACGCGGCCAGGATGCAGGAATTCGTCCAAAGCCTGGGCCTGTCCGCGGGCGCCGAGGCCCGGCTGCTGGCCCTGACTCCCGGCAAGTACACCGGCATTGCGGACAAGCTGGTGGACCACCTCGCATGAGGCTCCTGCTCATCCGCCACGGCCAGACACCCGGAAACGTCCTGGGCCAGCTGGACACCGCGCACCCGGGCCCCGGACTGACCGAGCTCGGCGAACGGCAGGCCGCAGCCCTGGCGCGGTCCCTGGCGAATGAGCAGATCGACCTTCTCTTCGCCTCCACACTGATCCGCACCCAGATCACGGCCGCGCCGCTCTCGACCGTCCGCGGCCTGGAGATCGAGGTGCTGGAGGGGCTGCGGGAAATCGAAGCCGGGTCCCTGGAGAAGCTCACCGACAAGGAATCGCACCTGCGCTACCTTGGGACCGTGCTCGGCTGGGCGGCCGGGGAGCTGCACCCCAGGATGCCGGCCGGGCCCAGCGGACACGACTTCTTCGAGCGCTACGACGCCTCGATCACGCGGATCGCCGCCGCAGCCTCGGCGACCGGCGACGCCGCGACGGTGGCCGTGGTCAGCCACGGGGCCGCGATCCGCGTCTGGGCGGGCCTTCGGGCCAGCAACGTGGAGGCGGGCTTCGCCGCCCGCCACGTGCTCGCCAACACCGGGATTGTGGCCCTGGAAGGGGATCCCGACGCCGGCTGGCGGCTCATCCACTGGGACGACAGCCCCGTGGGCGGCCTGGCACTGGCGGACCCGACGGCGGAGGACCCCACCGGCGGCGCGCTGTAGCTGAATTCTCAGAACCCTAACGCGCAGGAAACACAGCCGAAACCGGCGGTGCCTAGCGTTGGTCTGCATAACCCTTCGGCGAAGCGAGGCAGCCATGCAGACGAATCCGCGGCTCAACATCCGGCAGGTCTCCTGGGCCCACCCGGTGGGCGCGGATCTCCGCGCAGCCCAGCAGTCCGAACTCGACGCCCGCTTCGGCACCAGCGACCACGAACCCGGACCGCCGCCGTCGGAGGCCGACACCGCCGTGTTCCTCGTCGCCCACGACAAGGCGTCCGGGCAGCCCGTGGGCTGCGGCGGCCTGCGCATCCTCGACGCACACACCGCCGAGATCAAGCGGCTCTACGTGCTCCCGTACACCCGCGGTTCCGGGGTGGCCAGCTCCATCCTCGCGGCCCTGGAAGCGCACGCGCACAGCCTCGGCATCACCTCCATCACCGCGGAGGCCGGCTCGGTGCAGACGGACGGCCGGCAGTTCTACCAGAGCTCCGGCTTTGTCCCGGTGCCGAACTTCGGGCCGTACATCGGGGTGGAGCACTCCTACTGCTACGCGAAAGCCATCGACTCGCACAGCGCCGCACACACCGCCATGGCGTAAGCGGGGCTCAGCCTTCGACGCCGTCACTCAGCATCCGGGCCGCCCCCGCCCCTGCCGGCCAGCCGCAGCACCGCGTCGCGCAGGGGCTGGGCACTTTCCGCGAGCGCCAGCCGTGCCATGGCGGACGACGCCACGCGCAACACCTGGCTGCGCAGCAGCCTCCGCCGGTTGTACGCCCGCAGGGCTTCCGGGAGCGGGCGGGAGTTGAGCAGGTCCGCGAGGGTGACGGCGTCGATCAGCGCCTCGCAGGCGCCGCGCCCCAGGTTGGGGGTCATGCCGTGCGCCGCATCCCCCACCAGCACCGCACCGTCCCGCTGGTAGCTCCCCGGGAAGGGCACCGTCCAGACCCGTTGTGCCAGCGTCTGACCCGGCGTCGCGGCGAGCAGGACGCGGTCCACGCCGGCAGCCCGGCCGGACAACCGCGCGCGGGTGAGCGCCAGGGCCTCCCCGACGTCGATGCCGCCGGGCCCCAGCCCCGACCGGTAGGAGGCGTACCAGTAGGTCCGGCCACGGGACGCGGGCGCTATGCCAAACAACTGCCCGCGCCCCCAGTATTCACCGCCGCCGCCGGGCGGGACCGGCTCGTCAATGATGCCGCGCAGCGCAAGATAGGGGCTGAGTCTGGCCCTGCTGCGGCCGCCCCAAACGCTCCGCCGGACGATGCTGTGCACCCCGTCGGCGCCGACCACCAGGCCCGCGCGCGGCAGTGATGCCACCGGGCCGTAGGCTCTGGCCACCGAGGCCGGCACGGCTGCGTCCAGCAGCCGGAGCAGGTCCGCCCGTGACACCCCGATGACGCCCGGTGCCCGCGCGGTGAGCAGAACGGTCCCGGATCCGTCCCGGAGTGCCATGCCGCCAAAATCCGAGCCGGCCGCACGGACGGCCGGGAGAATTCCCACCTCATCAAGGGCCTGCTGGGCTTCCGGCCACATGGCCAGGGATGTCTCCACCGACGGCTGCTCTTCCCGCCGCTCGTGGACCGTCACCCGGAAGCGGCCGGGGTCGAGGCATGCGGCCAGTGCCAGCCCCGCGATGCCGCCGCCGACGACCGAGAGAGCGTCCATGCCCAGAGTCTACGGCCGGACCAAAGGCTGCGGGATCCCGTCACACTGCCGGGGCCGCGCCGCCGTCGACTAATCTCGCATTATGGAACCGGCCGACATCACCTTCCGCACCCGCAAGTGGGTGCGGCCCGAAGACCTTAACGCGAACGGCACGCTGTTCGGCGGCAGCCTGCTGAAATGGATCGACGAGGAAGCGGCGATCTACGCCATCCTGCAGCTCGGCAATGGCCGGGCCGTCACCAAATACATCTCCGAAATCAACTTCGTCAGCTCGGCCGTCCAGGGTGACCTGATCGAGATGGGGCTGACGGCCACCCGCTTTGGCCGGACCTCGCTCACCATGCGCGCCGAGGTCCGCAACATGATCACCCGGCAGAGCATCCTCACGATCGAGGAAATCGTCTTTGTGAACCTCGATCCGCACGGCAAGCCCGCACCTCACGGGTACACCGAAATTACCTACGACCGGGACCGGATTCCGACGCACCACCTGACGGAGACGCTCGAGGAGGACTGAAGCCCCGGGCACGGGCAGACAGGGAGCGCCTCCTGTGTCCGTTGCGGCGGCACTGGACGATCAGTCAGGTCCAGAAATCGTCCACCTTGGCCGTGTCCTCGGAGAACTCCCGCGCTTCCGCAATCTTTCCCCCGCGGACCACGAACGCGATGACGGTGGCCAGGTCCAAAGTCCTGCTGTTCCTTTCCCCGCGGGTTTGGTGGATCGCTATCGTGTGGTTTTCCCCGCCGACGATGTCCTGAACATTGGCCCGGAAGGACCCCTGGGTGCGGGACCCCAGCTCGCCGAAGTACGCCAGGACAGCATCCCGCCCCTGTTTGGCCCCCGATAGCACACCACTTCCGGCCACGTGCCAGACTGCGTCCTCCGCGAACAGCTCGCTGAGGGTTGCCATATCGCCTGAGTTGAAGGCTTCATACCCCCGCCGGACCAAATCAACATTCTCTGCGGTTCCCATGTCGGGCCCCTCCGGTATCTTTGTCGGGTTGTTGGGACGACTCAAGGCTATTCCTGGTCCGCGGGCCTGTCGATGGACACCTTATTACTGCCAGGAGCGAGACCGGCGAACCGGCGGGAAAGCCGGGCGCCCCCGATGTTCACAGCGAGTTGGGGCCGCGGGCGCACGACGTTCACCCGGACACACCAGACTCGGTTGCCCAACACGGACGGCGCCGAGGGTGTTGACGGGGCGTCAGTGTGCGCCCGGCCAGCCGGTGTAGGCCTCGGCGAGGTAGGCCCGGCCGTGGCGGGATGACACCACCGAGTTGAGCTCGCCGAGCTGACGGGCCCGGGCGAAGTCGTCGGCGTCCACCGGGGTGTGCAGCATGGACGTCATCCAGTAGGAGAACTGCTGGGCCTTCCACACCCGGTCCAGGGCGCGGTCGCTGTACGCATCCAGGAGCACCGTGTTCCCGGTCTTGTAGAAACTGTCGAGGCCTTCAAACAGCACCTTGACGTCGTGCAGCGCCAGGTTCAGGCCCTTGGCCCCGGTCGGCGGGACGGTGTGCGCGGCGTCGCCGGCGAGGAACAGCTTGCCGTGCCGCATCGGGGCGTGCACGAAGCTGCGGAACTTCAGGACCGTCTTGTCGATGACCGGGCCCTCCTTGAGCTCGAAGCCGTTGCCGTTGACCCGGCTGCGGAACGCATCCCAGATCCGGTCCTCGCTCCAGTTGTTGACGTCCTCGTTCGGGTCGCACTGGAAGTACATCCGCTGGACGGTTTCGGTCCGCTGGCTGATCAGGGCAAAGCCGTTCTCGGAGTTGGCGTAGATCAGTTCGTCGGAGCTGCGCGGGGCTTCGGCCAGGATCCCGAACCAGGCGAAGGGGTACTCGTGGAAGTACCACTTGCGCTGGGCCTCCGGGATCTGGAAACGGCTGTGGCTGCGCGAACCGTCCGCGCCGGCGATGAAGTCCGCCTGCAGCTCCCATTCCGCGCCGTCGGCGTCGGTGAACCAGACCTTCGGTGCGCCTTCGAGGTCATGGACAGTGGTGTCGGTGACGCTGTAGCGAACGTCGCCGCCGTCGGCCTGGCGCCGTGCGGCGAGGTCGAGGAAGACGTCGGTCTGGGGATAAAGCCAGACGGACTCGCCGACGAGGTCCTGGAAGTCGATCCGGTGGCTCTCGCCGTTGAAGCGCAGCTCGATGCCGTCGTGCCGGTCGCCGTCGCGCAGGACGCGGTCCGATACGCCGCTGTCCACGAGCATGTTCACGGAACCGTGCTCCAGGATGCCCGCGCGGACGGTTTCGGAGATTTCCTGGTGGCTGCGGATCTCGATCACAGTGGATTCAATTCCCTGCTGGGCCAGCAGGTGGGAGAGCATCAGCCCTGCCGGGCCGGCGCCCATGATTGCGACCTGGGTGGTGATGACTTTGCGGTTTGCCATGGTGTCCTCGCTTCGTTGCGGGGCCCCGGCTGGTGGGTGCCGGGGGCCGTGTGGTTCTCTGGCTCCAGTGTGCGCCCGGACACGTGATGGACGTTACACGGATTCCGCTGAATGGAATGCATCCGCCACGGTGGCTCCCTGCAGTTGCCGGCCGATCCCGCGGGCAGCTGTCTGCAGGGCCGGAACCAGCGCCTGGAGCCGCACCTCGCGCAGGGGAACGACGACGCCGAGTGCCGCCACGGTGCGGTTCCTCGCGTCCCGCACAGGGACGGCAATCCCCCAGGTGTCCGGATCCACGACGCCGGCCAGCTGGGCAAAGCCGTGGCCGGCCGCCTCCTGGAGCAGGGTGCGGAGATCCTCGGGCTGGACCTTGCCGGCAGGATCGCAAAACTGGTGGAGGTACGCCGCCTGGACCGGCGCCGGCTGGTTGGCCATCAGCGCCAGCCCGGCGGAGGACACGTGCACCGGCATCCGTCCGGCAATCTGGGCCCGGTTCGCCACGGAGCCGCGGCGGGAGAGGCGCTCGACGAACAGCGCCTCCCAGCCCTCCAGCACGGCCAGGTTCACGTTCTGGTTCAGCACCTGCTGGATGTCCTCCATGAAGGGCATGGCCGCCTGGCGGAGGGCCAGGGTGGGCGAATTCCGGTTGACCAGCTCCCACAGGCGCAGGCCCAGCCGGACCGACCCCCCGCTGCCCAGTTCCAGCAGCCCATGCCCGGCGAGCTGCCGGACCAGCCGGTGGGCGGTGCTCAGGGGCAGTCCGGCCCGGTCCGCGAGCTCGGAGAGCGGGAGCACGGTGACACCCTCGGGGAACGCTGAGATCACCCTGACCACGCGGTCCACCACGGAGTCCCCGGTGCCGGAGTTAGCCATCGCCGTCACTTCCGTTGAATGGATTCTGCTTCCACTCTACGCCGCCGGTGCCCGCGCCGGCCCGGGATGGCGCTGGCGCTACAGGGCCCGGTTGAGGCTTCGCCGCAGGAGCCAGGCGCCCAGCAGAAGCAGCGCGGCGGCCATGCCGGCGAGCACGCCCAGCTCGGGCAGGACATCTGCAAGGGTGCCGTCATGGCGCTGGATGGCAGCCAGCGCCTCATAGGCCCAGCGGTGTGGCGTGGCGAAGGAGATCGCGGCCAGCGTGTCCGGGAAGAACTCGGGCGGCACCATGCAGCCGCCCAGGCCCGCCAGGACGAGTCCGCCGCCGACCCCCACGCCGGCGGCGGCGGTGTCATTGTCCATCACCGAGCCGACGATCATCGCGGCGGCTGCCGCGACGGCGCAGAAGAGCACCAGGACCAGGGCGGAGAGCCACAGATTGCCCCAGTCGACGCCGAACAGCAGCGCGGTGCCGGCCATGATGAATCCGCCCTGGACGAAGGCGATGGCAAACCGTCCCAGCGCCTGCCCGCTCACGATCTGGCCGCTGGACACCGGGGAAGACATGACCCGGCCGACGACACCGAACCGCCGTGCCTGGATCAGCGTGGCCGCTCCGGTGAGTGAGCTGAGGAAGACAAATAGCAGCAACTGCTGCGAGGCGCCAAGATCGAACCTACCCAGTCCCCGGAACTCCTGCGCCACGTCGCCGGTGTCCACGATCGCCACCGTCGGCACCGCCACCTGCGCGGCGGCCTGGTCCAGGGCGGGGCGGGCCTGGTCCTCGGGGATTCCGGCGCCAGTCAGGGCGGCGAGCTGGCTCCGGTCCAGGCCCACCGCCTGCACAGCGGTGCGGACCTGCTGCATCACGGCCTGGGCGGAGGACTGCGAGGCCATCACAACGTCGAGCTCCGCCGGCCGCCCGGCGTCGTAGGCGTCGGCGTCGGCCTCGTCAAGGAAAACGCCGACGTCGGTGCGGCCGCGGCTGAGGTCCGCGCGGGCGGCGTCCTCGCCGCTCGCCGTGACGTCGACGCCAGAGGACTCAAGCTCCGCACTCAGGGCCTGGGCCAGCCCGCTGCCGGGCCCGGCGATGGTCACCCGGGGCTGGCCGCTCCCGGCACCGAACTGGGAACCGAGCAGCAGGATGAGCATGAGGGGGAAGATGAAGACGAAGAAGATGTTCGACCTGTCCCGCAGGAAGCGCCGCAGTTCCACCGCGGCGATCGCGACTATGGCGTTCATGCCTGCGCCCCCCGGTCCGGCAGGAGGCGCGAGAGGAGCAGCCCGGCCGCGGCGAACGCCAGCATGACCGCGACCGGCCCCGTCACGTCCCCCAGGGTTCCGCCCCCGGCCGAGATTCCAAGGCCCCGGATGAACGCGCCGATCGGGTTGAGGTCCAGCAGCGTCGCGGCGAAGCCGGTGCCCTGGACCGGGAAGAAGGCGCCTCCCGCGATCCCCAGGACCATCGCGAGGATGGACTGCGCCACGTTGGCCTGCTCCGCCGTCCGGACGAGCCGCGCGACAACGAACGTCAGGCTGGTGGCCGCCGTCACGACGCTGAGAATCAGGGCGGCCACCACGAGCGGTGAGCCGAAGGAGACGCCGAACAACCGGGAACCGGCGGTGAGCAGGACGGTGGTGGCAACGGCGCCCAGGATGAAGCCGGTGCAGGCCTTGGCGGTGATCACGGCGCCGCCGGTGACCGGCATCGACCGCAGGCGGGCCAGGGTGCCCTGTTCCCGCTCCGCGAGCAGCCCCAGCACGCCGAAACCGACCGTGAACATCAGAAACAGCCCGGCCTGGCCTGCCACGAGGGTGCCGCGGAGCGAGAGTTGCTCGGCCGCGGCCTGCCCTTCGGTCAGGGTGAGCAGGGCTGGACCGGCGGCGGCCTGCTGGGCAAGCGCCGCGAGGTCCTGGTGCGGCAGCCCGGAGATGCCTCCGGCGGCGGCGGTTACCGTGCCGGCGGCGAACTGGTCCACGACCCCCTGGACCACGGAAATCAGCACGCCGGTTTCCAGCGAGGCTCCGTCGCCCTCGACCAGCTGGACGGACGCGGCTTGTCCGGACAGCACCGCGTTGCTGAAGCCCTCGGGAATGATGATGCCAAGGTCCGCGCCGCTGGCCTGGGTCTCGTTGCGGACGTCCGCCGCGGGGACCCGCTTGATGGTGACGTCCATGACCTCCAGTGAATCAACGGCGCCGAGCAGGGCGGCGCCCAGCCGGTCGGCGTCGTCCGCGCTGGCGACGACGGTGGCCGGCTGCAGGTCAACGGTGTCCTCGCCGAGGCCGCCGAACACCAGGCTCAACACCCCCATCAGCGCGAGCGGGACGATGAGGGAAAAGATGAAGACGGACTTGTCCCGGATGCGCTGGCGCAGGTCGTTCGCGACCATGGTCCACAGACCGGGCATCTCAGTCCCTCAGCGCTTTGCCGGTCAGGTGCAGGAACACGGACTCCAGGTCGGGCCGGACAATTTCCACGGACGTCACGGACATTCCGGCGTGTCCGGCGCCGGTCACGATCCCTGCGAGTGCGGTGGGCCCGTCGCTGACTGTGAGGATCAGTCCGGCCCCGTCGTTGTCGACGTGCTGCACGGCCGGCAGCCCGCGCAGGGCCTCCGCGGCCCGGGATGTGCTGCCGCCGCCGCGGAGGTTGATCCGGTCCACGCCGCCGGTGAGCGTGATCAGCTCGTCCCGGGTGCCCTCGGCCTGGATCCGGCCCTCGTCAATGATCGCAATCCGGTCGCAGAGCCGCTCGGCTTCCTCCATGTAGTGGGTGGTGTAGAGCACCGCCATGCCTTCGACGGAGAGCCGTTCCACGGATTCGAGGATGGCGTTGCGGGACTGCGGATCCACCCCGACCGTCGGTTCGTCCAGGATCAGCAGGGTGGGCCGGTGCAGCAGGCCGATGCCAATGTTCAGCCGGCGCTTCATGCCGCCGGAGTACTTCTTGGTCAGGTCCCCGGCACGGTCGCTCAGCCCGATCAGCTCCAGCACCTCGTTGGTGCGCTGGGTGAGCTCCTTGCCGCGGAGCCCCTGCAACCGGCCGAAGAACTTCAGGTTCTCCCGGGCGGTCAGGTCCGGATAAATGGCCAGGTCCTGCGGGACCAGGCCGATTGTCCGCTTGGCCTCCGTCTCGGACGGGGTCATGGCCCGACCCGCCACGCGGACGGTTCCCTCGTTGGCCGGGACCAGGCCCGCGACCATGGAGATGATGGTGGTCTTCCCGGCGCCGTTGGGTCCCAGCAGCCCGAAGGTTTCCCCGGTGCGGATGTGGAAGGAAACGCCGTCGACGGCGGTCAGGTCCCCGTAGCGCCTGACGAGTCCACTGACGTCCAGCACGTCCCTGGTTTGTGTCTGTACTGCTGCCACCAGCAATCCCCCATCGCTTGTTGTGTCCAGACTAGCCTCGGGGCCCGGCGGGGCACCAGACAGGGACCTTGGACCCGGCGCCGTGTCCCAGACGCACCGTCGAGGCTGCCGGGGGGCGCAGCCGCCAGCCTGAGCGGAATCGTCACCGGCTGGCAATGGGCCTGTAACAGCCGCCGGACATCATGGGACCCATGAAGCCCTTAGCCCGTGGCAGAAAACACGGCGGAACACAGGCCCCGGCCGCCTCCGAACTGAGCTGCGAAGTCTGCGGGCAGATGCCCGAACCGACCAAGACCCGGCTGACCCTGGCCAACGTCGCCGTGATGCTGCCGATTGAGCTGGTGGTCCATGCGGCGGTGGTGGGGACGCACCTGTCCTATCTGGCGAAGGTCCTGGTCCTCACGCTGACCGCCACCATTTTGGTCATCTGGGTGGCGGAACCGTCCGCGACGCGGATGCTGCGGCGCTGGCTGCACGGCCCCGCCCTGCGGCACCGCCGCCGGCTCGGTACGGCACCGGCCCTGTGGCGGGCCCGCACGGTTGTGACGGACCGGCCCGGTTCCCTGCGGAAACTCACGCAGTCGCTGGCCGGGCTGGACACTAATATCCTGAGCATCCACGTCCACCCGGTCGACGGCGGCGTGCTGGACGAGTTTGTGCTGTCCGCGCCCGGTGAGCTGGGTGAGGCGGAGCTGCTGACGGCCCTGCGCGAGGGCGGCGGCAAGGACCCGCATGTCTGGCCCACCACTGCATTGGCCATGGCTGACGGCCAGACCGGGGCGCTGAGCCTCGCAGCCAGGATCGCGGCCAACCCGGCGGAGCTGCCGCTGGCGGTGGCTGAACTGCTGCGCGCCCGGATCGAGGCCGGGCCGGACACGGGCAGCGCCACTCCGGCTGCCACAGCGGGCACGGTGCCGGCCCCGGACGGAACCGTGCTGAGGATCCCGACCGCCTGGCACGGCCCCATCACCTTTGTCCGTCCCGGCGAGCCGTTCACCCCGGCGGAATCCGCCCGGGCGCACCGATTGGCCGAGCTCGCCGAGATCCTCGCGCACAGCCCGGCCGCCGGCCGGTGACAGCCTAGGCTTGATCTCCAGGCAGCCGCTAGGCGGCAGTCATCAGGATCTTCAGGGCGTCGCGCTCTACAGTCACGGCGAGATGCATTCCGGTACCGAGGTGGTCACCGTCCAGTTGGAACTCCTGCTCGTGCTCCAGGGTGATCTCGGCGGATTTGCCCTGGAAGTACTCCACTGATTCGGTCTCGCGCTTGTTCCGGCCGAAGATCCCGGTAACAACCCCCAGCCAGCCGAGCCGGCCCCGCGGGGCCAGGACCAGCAGGTCCAGCACGCCGTCGTCGACCTTGGCGTCCGGGAAGATTTCGACTCCGCCCATGATCCGGCCGCAATTGCCGATCATGACGCTGCGGATCCTGCGGCGGATGGGCTCCCCGCCGTCGACGCTGATCCTCGCCCGGACCGGTTTGCCGGGGAGTTTGCGGATGCCCGCCTCGACGTACGCGAGCCAGCCCATCCGGTCCTTCAGCACATCGACGGTGTCGGCCATGATGGCGGCGTCGTAGCCGAGCCCGGCCATCACCAAAAACACCTGTTCCTCGTTGGCGTGGTTCAGCCGGGCCTTGACGACATCGATGGCTTTGACGCTGCCGTTGAGCACGTCGTAGCAGGCCGAGGCCGGATCGATGATATTCACGCCGAGGTTGCGGGCCAGGAGGTTTCCGGTGCCCAACGGCACCAGCCCCATGGGTGTTCCGGTGCCGGCGAGCACCTCGGCGACGCAACGGACGGTGCCGTCGCCGCCGGCGGCGATGACGACGTCGACCCCGGCCTCCAGGGCCTGGCGCGCCTGGCCGGTGCCCGGGTCTTCAACCGTGGTTTCGAGCCAGAGCGGCTCGGCCCAGCCCTGCGTTTCGCACAGCCGAAGGATTGCGCCCCGGAGCGCAGGATCCGCTGATTTGGCGGGGTTGATGACTACGGCGGCGCGCCTCACCTGTGGGGTGCTGTCCGGCGCGGGATTGTTCTCTGGCATGGCGTCCTTCGGAAGCAAGGGGGCGGGGGTGTCCCAAAGTGAAATTCTAGCGGGACTCCGCACTTAACTTCCGCAGCAGCGGCGCGAACCGTGGACGTCCGCGCGCGGGAGTCACTAGACTGGCCATGCTCAAGTACTGGAGCCGGCCGTCCCAAGCTATTTTCGGGCCGGCCGCCTGTCCGGATCAGCCTGACAGGTCGCACTCCAGGGGCGGAAAGCGGGAGCATATGTCCGAATCACAGGAGAACTACTCGGCCGAGGAAGAAGCGTCCAGCACGGACCCCCACGACTGGGGCCGGGCCATGTCGCGGGCGGTCACGCGGCTGGCGGAGCAGCTCGCCCCAGCGGACAGCGAGGACATCCACGCCTCACTGGTGGGCAAGGACCTGCACCTCAAGATCCGTGACGACGAGTCAGGGGTCACCATCACGGTCTCCACCGCACCGGCGGCCGACCCTCCCAGCTGAGCTCCCTACCGCCCGGAGGACAGGTCCGCGGAAATGACCTCGGCGGTGGCCACAGTTGCCACCCGCACGGAGTCCAGGTAGGCCGCCGGGTCCGGACGGCTCGCGACCGACTGGGCCTGCAATGACACGTTGATCGCGGCGACCACCTTGGGGCCGTCGTGGACGGGCGCGGCGATGGACATGAGCCCGAGCTCGAGTTCCTGGTTCAGCAGGCACCAGCCCTGCTCCCTGACGGTGGCCAGTTCGGCAAGCAGTCCCTCGCGCGTCCCGATGGACAGCGGGGTCAGGGGCCTGATTTCCGTGCTGGCCAGGTAGTCCTGCAGCTGGGCGGGCGGCAGGGCCGCCAGCAACACCCGGCCCATCGACGTGGCGTACGCCGGAAACCGGGTGCCGACGGTGATGCCGACGGCCATGATCCGGCGCGTTGCCACCCGGGCGATGTAGGCGATGTCCGTGCCGTCCAGCACGGCGGCCGACGTCGACTCCCCGAGTTGAAGAGACAGCTCCTCGAGGTGGGGCTGGGCGAGCTGCGGCAGCGAGAGCCCGGACAGGTAGGCGTAGCCGAGCTGCAGCACCTTGGCGGTCAGGGCGAAGATCTTGCCGTCGGTGCGGACATAGCCCAACTCCACGAGTGTGTACAGGAACCGCCGCGCCGTGGCCCGGGTGAGGTCCGTCCGGGCCGCCACCTCGGTCAGTGTCATTTTCGGGTGGTCCGTGTCGAAGGCGCGGATCACCGCCAGCCCGCGCGCCAGCGACTGCACGTACTGGTCGCTGGCCGCCGGCGCGCCAGCGCCCTTTGCTGCGTCAATCATTTCCATGCCTCTCGGTCCCGCACCACTTTATCCGTGCGAGCGGATG
>DATITT010000188.1:0-2397 GCA_035467435.1 Arthrobacter sp.
TTGCCGGACGGCACTTCGCCGGCCGCGTGCTTCTTGATCAGGCCGGCGACGCCGGCAGCGGAGCCCGGCTCGACGAAGACGCCTTCACGGGCGGACAGCCAGCGGTGGGCGGACAGGATCTCTTCATCCGTCACGGCCTCGATCACGCCGCCGGACTCGTCGCGCGCCGCGATGGCGGTGTCCCAGGACGCGGGGTTGCCGATCCGGATGGCGGTGGCGATCGTGTCGGGTTCCGTGATCGGGTGGCCGGCGACGAACGGTGCCGCGCCGGCGGCCTGGAAGCCCCACATGACCGGGGTCCTGGTGGAGACTGCGGCCAGCGTGCCTGCGGTGGCTGACTCGAACGGCGCGCAGTATTCCTTGTAACCCTTCCAGTAGGCGGTGATGTTGCCGGCGTTGCCCACCGGGAGAACATGGAAGTCCGGGGCGTCACCGAGCCAGTCGACCACTTCGAAGGCGCCGGTCTTCTGGCCCTCGATCCGGGCCGGGTTGACGGAGTTGACCAGGAACACCGGGTAGGACTCCCCCAGCTTGCGGGCAATGTCGAGACAGACGTCGAAGTTGCCATCGACCTGCAGCAGGGTTGCACCGTGCGCGATCGCCTGGCTCAGCTTCCCCATCGAGATCTTGCCTTCGGGCACCAGCACCACGCATTTGAGTCCGGCCGCGGTGGCATATGCGGCGGCGGAGGCGGAGGTGTTGCCCGTGGAGGCGCACACCACGGCCTCGGCGCCGGAGGCCACCGCAGCCGTCATGGCCATGGTCATGCCGCGGTCCTTGAAGGAGCCGGTCGGGTTCATGCCCTCGACCTTGAGGTACACCTCGCTGCCGGTGAGCGCGGACAGCTGCTGCGCGTGAACCAGCGGGGTTCCTCCCTCCCCCAGGGTGATGACCTTGGTCGCCTCGGTGACAGGCAGTCGTTCAGCGTATTCGCGGATGACGCCGCGCCATTGGTGAGCCACTTAGACTCCTTCTACCCGCAGTACGGATGTAACGGAATTGATAACGTCCAGGCCCTTGACGGCCTCGACGGTGGCTGCCAGTGCAGCCTCGCTTGCGCGGTGGGTCACGATCCGGAGTTCCGCGGATTCGATGTTCGAATCAGCGTCGCGGTGGATCGTCTGCCGCATAATTTCAATGGAAACGCCGTGCTCAGCGAAGAGCTGGGCGATCTTGGCCAGGACACCCGGCTGGTCCGCGACGTCGAGGCCGATGTAGTAGCTGGTGACGGCGGCGGTGATGGGAAGCGCGGACACCTGGCCCGTCGTGGTCTCGGCGCGGCCGGGACCGCCCAGGACGATGCTGCGGGCAGCGGAGATGAGGTCACCCATCACGGCAGAGGCGGTCGGTTTGCCGCCGGCGCCCTGGCCGTAGAACATCAGCTCGCCGGCGTTTTCGGCCTCGATGAACACGGCGTTGAACGCTCCGCGCACCGCCGCCAGCGGGTGTTCGCGCGGCAGCAGGGTCGGGTGCACGCGGACGGATACGCCGGTGGTCCCGTCGGCGCCTGTTTCCCTGCCTGTGGCCCCCAGCTTCTCGGCGATCGCCAGCAGCTTGATGACGAAACCGGCGTCCTTCGCCGCGGCGATGTCGGCGGCCGTGACGGAGCTGATGCCCTCGCAGTACACGTCGTCCAGGGAGAAACGGGTGTGGAAGGACAGCGAGGCAAGGATCGCGGCCTTGGAGGCGGCGTCGTGGCCCTCGACGTCGGCGGTGGGGTCGGCTTCCGCATAGCCCAGGCGCTGGGCCTGGGCCAGGGCATCGGCGAACTGCGCCCCGGTGGAATCCATCTGGTCCAGGATGAAGTTGGTGGTGCCGTTGACGATGCCGAGCACACGGGTGATCCGGTCACCGGAGAGGCTGTCCCGGATGGGCCTCAGGATGGGGATCGCGCCGGCGACGGCGGCCTCGTAGGACAGCTGCACCCCGGCCTTGTCCGCTTCCTCATGGAGGGTGGGGCCGTCCTTGGCAACGAGCGCCTTGTTGCCGGTGACCACGCACGCGCCATTCCGCATGGCGGTCAGGATCAGGGTCCGGGCGGGTTCGATCCCGCCCATCAGCTCTATCACCAGATCAGCGTCCTTGACCAGGGTCCCGGCGTCGGTGGTGAACAGCCCGCGGGGCAGCTCGACGTCACGGGGGGCGTCGAGGTCGCGCACGGCGATGCCGACCAGTTCCAGGCGGGCGCCGGCACGCGAGGCGAGCATCTCGGCGTCATCAAGGAGGATCCGCGCAACCTGGGCCCCGACGTTGCCACAGCCCAGCAGGGCTACTTTCAGGGTTCGCAATTCGGTCATTCAGACTCCCATGTCGCGGTTGAGCAGATCTTCTTCGGTTTCCCCGCGGACAATGAGCCGGGCAGATCCGTCGCGCACAGCGACAACGCCCGGCCGGGCC
>DATITT010000189.1:0-3831 GCA_035467435.1 Arthrobacter sp.
CAGCAGGGCCATGGTGCGGAGCATGTCCTTTTCCAGGATCTCGATGGCCCGGTCCACGCCGGCCCGTCCGCCGGCCATCAGACCGTAGAGGTAGGCGCGGCCGATCATCGTGAAGTCGGCGCCCAGGGCCAGCGCGGCGATGATGTCCGCGCCGCTCATGATGCCCGTGTCCAGGATGATCGCGGCGTCGCTGTTGTCCGCCTTGAGCGCCGCCGAGACGTCCGGAAGCAGGTGGAACGGGATCGGGGCGCGGTCCAGCTGGCGTCCGCCATGGTTGGAGAGCACCACGCCGTCGGCCCCGTGGTCCACCACCCGGCGCGCGTCCTCCACGGTCTGGATGCCCTTGACCACGAGCTTGCCCTTCCAGGTTTCGCGCAGCCAGTCGAGGTCATCGAACGTCAGGGTGGGGTCGAACATGGAGTTGATCAGGTCCGCCACGGTGCCTGTGTACCGCGAGAGCGACGCGAAGGTCAGCGGCTCGTGGGTGAGGAAGTTGAACCACCAGGCCGGGCGGTAGGACGCGTCCAGCACGGTCTTGATCGTCAGCGCCGGCGGAATGGTCATGCCGTTCCGGACGTCGCGCAGCCGGGCCCCGGCGACGGCGGTGTCCACCGTGACCATCAAAGTGTCATTGCCGGCCCTGGCGGCACGCTCGATGAGTTCGAGGGAGCGGTCGCGGTCCGTCCACAGGTACAGCTGGAACCAGTTCCGGCCGTCGGGCGCGGCCTCGGCGACGTCCTCGATGGAAGCCGTGCCCATGGTGGAGAGCGTGTAGGGAATGCCGGCGGCTTCGGCGGCCTGGGACCCGGCGTACTCGCCTTCGGACTGCATCATCCGGGTGAAGCCGGTGGGAGCGATCCCGACCGGCAACCTTGAGGACTTGCCGAGGATGTCGGTGGCCAGGTCTATTTTGGAGACGTTGCGGAGGATGCCGGGCCGGAACTCGATGTCCAGGAAGGCCTCGCGGGCGCGGCGCAGGGTGATTTCCGCTTCCGCTGCGCCGTCGGTGTAGTCGAACGGGGCCTGCGGCGTGCGGCGCTTGGCCATGTCGCGGAGGTCCCAGATGGTGCTGGCACGCTTGAGCTTCGCGGCGCGGCTGAACTCGGGCTTCTTGAACTGCATCAGCGGGGCGAGGTCCGAGTACTTGGGGACGCGGCGCTTGAGGGCTGCGGGAGCGCTCCCCGGGGCGGCTGCGGCGGAGTGAGTCCCCGCGCCGGTGTCTTCGGGCTGTGTGGGCACCTCGGGGTTGTTGGGCTCGATGGTCTGCGTCATTGCTGCCTCCGGGCAGGTCTCGTGTTCCTGGATGTCGGGATCCCCCCAAGTAGCACTGCCGGGGAGTGTGGACCAACCACAGTCTAAGCGTCGTCATCGCCGATCCGACGGCGGCGCTGGGCTCCGAGCTTCGGCTGCACGTCCCCACCTCGCACCTGCCCGTCAGGAACATCGTGGAAACGCGCGTATTGCCTGATCCGCGGCTGATCCTCCCGCCAAGGCTGGAATGTTACGTCCCGGATTTTGTTGTGAAGACAGGCTCCGGGCTATCGTCGAAACATGACAAACCGTTGGTATGCGTATTTTTCGTTGGCTCTGGAGGGGCCCGCGTCTAGCTGACACGCATCCAACCTTCCTTCAGAGCCAACAGGGCAGAGATCATTCTCTGCCCTTCGCCATTTCCCGGCGGGTTCTGATCAGGGCCCGCTCCGCACCCCGGAACAGGACCCCGCACATGAGCATCGAAGCAGCCCCCGAATCCCAGCAGTCCACGTCCAACCTGCGCGTCAGCGAGTTCACCCCGCTGCCCACCCCGCAGGAGATCGTCGCGGACCTGCCGCTGGACACCCGACTGGCCGACATCGTGGCTCGGGGCCGGGATGAGGTCCGCGCCATCATGGACGGCGTCGATGACCGCCTGCTGGTCATTGTGGGCCCCTGCTCCATCCACGATCCCCAGGCCGGCCTGGAATACGCGCGCCGGCTGGTCAGCCAGGCCGAGAAGCACAAGGAAGACCTGCTGATTGTGATGCGGGCCTACTTCGAGAAGCCCCGCACCACGGTGGGCTGGAAGGGCCTGATCAACGACCCCCGGCTGGACGGCAGCCATGACATCGCCGCCGGGCTGCGCGCCGCGCGCAGCTTCCTGCAGCAGGTCACCGCGCTTGGCCTGCCGGCCGGCACCGAGTTCCTGGAACCCATCAGTCCGCAGTACATGGCGGACCTCGTCTCCTGGGGCGCCATCGGCGCCCGCACCACCGAAAGCCAGATCCACCGCCAGCTGGCGTCCGGGCTGTCCATGCCGATCGGATTCAAGAACGGGACCGACGGCGACCTGCAGGTCGCGCTCGACGCGTGCAGCGCCGCCGGGGCAGCCCAGGCGTTCCTCGGCATCGACGGCGAGGGCCGGGCCGCCCTGGTCTCCACCGCCGGCAACCCCGACACGCACATCATCCTGCGCGGCGGACGCAAGGGCCCCAACTACTCCGCCCCCGATGTGGAGGCCACCACCGCCAAGCTGGCCGCCAAGCAGCTCAACCCGCGTCTGATCGTCGACGCGAGCCACGCCAACAGCGGCAAGAACCACCACCGGCAGGCCGAAGTCGCCCTGGAAATCGGCGCGCAGCTGGAGCACGGCGGTACCTCGGCCGGCGCCATCGCCGGCGTCATGCTGGAGAGCTTCCTCGTCGGCGGGGCGCAGAACCTCGACGTCGCCGAGCACGCCGCCGGAACGGACGATCTCGTCTACGGCCAGAGCGTGACGGACGCCTGCATGGACTGGGATGTCACGGCCTCGGTCCTGGCACAGCTTGCGGCCTCCGCGCGCGTCCGCCGGACCCGAGGCTAGGCGGCGCAGCGGTCAGCAGGGGCGTCGGTCAGGCGGATACCGCCAGGCGGGGGGCGTCGGTCAGGCGGATGCCGTCAGGCGGGGCGTCGGTCAGGTGGCGGCAGAAATTGCTTGCCGGGCTGGAGAATCCCGAGGCCCTATCACATTGGCATCATCAGCCCCTAGAGTATCTAGCACATGGTTTGTTTGATGGCTCAGCATCGGCACACCGCCATGTCGTTCAGATGGGGCTGCCGTTCGCTTGAGCAAAGGAATAGGGAAATGTCTTCGGAGGCTAACTTCTCCAATGCGCGCTTCTTGACCGTGGCCGAAGTCGCGGAGGTGATGCGCGTGTCCAAAATGACCGTGTACCGGCTGGTTCATTCCGGCGAGATGCCGGCTGTCCGTTTCGGGCACTCCTACCGGGTGCCGGAAACCGCCATCGAGCAGTACCTCAAGGGTGCTGTGGTCGACGGGAACACAGAAACAGCCTGAGGTTCCGCCGTCCTCTGCAGCCGGAATGAGGATCTGCGCGCGCGGGATGGTGCCTGCTGTCGTGGTGTGCCCCCGATAGGCGGTACCCTGTTAAGGAACGTTTTACGTCATTGTAAGAACCTGTCAGTTGTACAGTCTGCTGCTTAGCCCGCGGACCCTTTCCAACAGGCAGGTACTGCATCTAGCCGGTAAGGAACTTTCGTGGGTTCAGTTATTAAGAAGCGTCGCAAGCGTATGGCCAAGAAGAAGCACCGCAAGCTGCTTCGCAAGACGCGCCACCAGCGTCGTAATAAGAAGTAGAAATACTTCACATCAGGTGAATGCCCGTTGCCTCACGGCGGCGGGCATTTTCTTTGCCGTCTGCGCCCCGGACTCGGACGGGCGACGCGGGTTCGGACGAGTGACGCAGGTTCGGGCTGGCGACGCGGGTTCGGGCTGGCGCTACGCGGATCCGCGTAGCGTCCGTCCGAAAGTGTAGCGCCCAGCAGGAACCGTAGCGTCCGTCCGAAAGTGTAGCG
>DATITT010000190.1:0-4537 GCA_035467435.1 Arthrobacter sp.
GGCCCGTTCCAGACCATGGCCGGAATCCGCGTGGACCCCCGTTCCGAGGGAGGAACACGGATCGCAGCCGTGACCGGCGGACTGCCGGCACGCTGCGGCGAAGTGACCGGCACGGACAGCATCAGCGTCCTCTGGCTCGGACCGTCCGAGTTCATGGCAGTGGCACCGGAAGCTGCCCACGATTCCTTGGGCGGCAGCCTCATCGGCTCCCTCGTGGAAGCACTGGGCGACGCCCCGGGCCAGGTGGTGGACCTCTCCGCCAACCGCACCACGTTCGAGCTCTCAGGCCCGCGCGCCCGGGCAGTCCTCGAAAAGGGCTGCGCCCTTGACCTGCACCCCCGCAGCTTCACCCCGGGAACGGCGCTGACCACCGAGGTCGGCAACATCCCAGTGTTGCTGCAGAAGACCGGGGAGGACAGCTTCCGGCTCTTCCCCCGGGCCTCGTTCGCGGACTTCCTGGGCCGGTGGCTGCTCGATGCCATGCGCGAGTTCGCCTCCCCTGAGGTCCCCTAAATGGCCCTGAGCGTCCTTGACCTGTTCTCCGTTGGCATCGGGCCGTCGTCCTCACACACGGTCGGCCCGATGCGGGCGGCGAAGCTGTTCGCCGACGGCCTCAAAGGGGACGGGATCCTGGGCGCCACCACGCGGGTCCAGGCCGAACTGTTCGGGTCCCTCGGCGCCACCGGCCGGGGCCACGGCTCCGACAAAGCGGTGGTACTTGGACTCCAGGGTCTGGACCCGGAGACTGTAGACACCTCCACCGCCGATGACCAGGTCGCGGCCGCTGCCCTGGATGCCGAACTCCGGATTGGCGGGGACCACCGGGTGGACTTCAACTGGGACGAGGACGTGGTGCTGCACCGCCGCAAGTCCCTGCCGGCCCACCCCAACGGCATGACCTTCCGGGCCCTGGACCACGCCGGGGACGTGCTCAAGGAGCGCAGCTACTACTCGATCGGCGGCGGCTTCGTTGTTGACGGCACCGCCCAGGGCGCCGACCAGGTGGTGGCCGACGACACTGTGCTGCCCTATCCCTTCACAACAGCCGACGAACTCCTGGACATCTGTCAGCGGGAGAGCATGTCCATCTCCGACGTGATGCTCGCCAACGAACTCGTCTGGCGCAGCGAAGCCGAACTCCGGGACAGGCTCCTGGCCTTGTGGGCGGTCATGCGCCAGTGCGTGGAGAACGGCTGCGCGGCCGAGGGGATCCTGCCCGGCGGACTGAACGTCAAGCGGCGCGCCCCGTCCCTGTTCCGGACGCTGGCAGCATCCGCCGTCAGCGCCGAGACGTCAGCCCGGAACCCCTCCCCGGTCCAGGTGCCCGCCGACCCGCTGCTCGCCATGGAATGGGTGAACCTGTTCGCCCTCGCCGTCAATGAGGAAAACGCCGCCGGGGGCCGCATTGTCACTGCCCCAACCAACGGTGCCGCCGGCATCGTACCGGCCGTCCTGCACTACTACGTCAAGTTCGTCCCCGGGGCCGACGACGACGGCGTCGTCCGCTTCCTGCTGACGGCCGCCGCCGTCGGGATCCTCTTCAAGATCAATGCCTCCATCTCCGGCGCGGAAGTCGGCTGCCAGGGCGAAGTCGGATCGGCCTGCTCCATGGCGGCGGCCGGGCTGTGCGAAGTCCTGGGCGGCACCCCCGCGCAGGTGGAAAACGCCGCCGAAGTCGGAATTGAACACAACCTCGGGCTGACCTGCGACCCCGTCGGCGGACTGGTGCAGATCCCCTGCATCGAACGCAATGCCATTGCCAGCATCAAGGCCATCAACGCCGCCCGACTGTGCCTGCACGGCGACGGAAGCCACAAAGTGTCGCTGGACAAAGCCATCAAAACCATGCGCGAAACAGGAGCGGACATGAAAACCAAGTACAAGGAAACCTCCCGCGGGGGCCTCGCCGTGAACGTGATCGAGTGCTGAACCGTGGATACCCTGAATAGCACTGCGGATAGCGGCGCCGCTGAATACGTTCTGACCCTCGATTGCCCGGAAACACGGGGCCTCGTCCACGCCGTGTCCGGATTCCTGCTCGAACAAGGCTGCGACATCCTGGAAAGCAAGCAATTCGATTCCCAGGACGACGGCCACTTCTTCATGCGGATCCACTTTGCCTCGGCCGGAGACTCCCCCGGAGGACCGGCCACCCTGGATTCGCTCCAGGAGGCCTTCGTGCCCGTGGCCGAAAAATTCGGCATGCAGTGGCAACTGCGCGCCCAGGGGACGAATTGCCGGGTCCTGGTCATGGTCTCGAAATTCGAGCACTGCCTCAACGACCTGCTGTTCCGCGCCCGCATCGGGGAACTGCCGATCGACATTGTCGGGGTCGTCTCGAACCATCCGGACCACCGGGGGATCGTGGAATGGCATGGCATCCCCTTCTTCCATGTGCCCGTCACGGCGGACACCAAGCCGGCGGCCGAAAAGAGCCTGATGGAGCTCGTCGACCGGCTGGACGTCGAACTCGTGGTTCTGGCGCGTTACATGCAGGTCCTCAGCGACGATCTCACCCGCCGGCTGGACGGCCGCGCCATCAACATCCACCACTCCTTCCTGCCCAGCTTCAAGGGAGCCAAGCCCTACCACCAGGCCCACGCCCGCGGCGTGAAGACCGTCGGCGCCACAGCCCACTACGTCAACGCAGAGCTCGATGAGGGACCGATCATCTCCCAGCAGGTGGTGGAGGTGGACCACACCTTCGGGGCCGATGACCTCGTGGCCGCCGGACGGGACACCGAGCGCAAGGCGCTCTCCAACGCCGTCCGCTGGCACTGCGAGGGACGCGTCTTCCTCCAGGGCAACCGGACCGTCGTACTGAAATAACTGCCGATCCAACCCCGGCTGACCACGGGGTTGGAAGGCGGTGAGGGCCATGGCTCCGCTGCGCAGATCTTCCCTTGTGGTTAGGCGGCCAGCGCGGTGTCGAAGAGGCGTTCAGCCAGCCGGAGCATGTGTGCAGGTGCATCTGCTTCGGCGCCCTTGTCTTCGTGTCCGAGAAACACAGCGGTCCCGCTGACGGTCTCCGCAAGATGCAAACCCGCTTCGCGGATCAGCACTTCGGCCCGGGGGTTCAGCGGCAGGGGCAAAAAGTGTGCCTCGTCGTTTAGATAGACGTGCCAATCCTCATAAGTGATTGCTTCAACGTTTCCTTCAACCAGAGTCTGCCGTGTGGCCAGCGTTGTGTCGATCTTTTCGACGCGGATGGGCTGGCTGAGGCGGGCCGGGATAATCAGCGCGATGAATTTCGGGCGCACGACTCGTCCTTTCTGTGTCTGGGCTGTTGGCAGCCTCGACAGGCTTTAAACGCGGTCCAAGGGGGAATCAACCGGTGACGAAGCAGGGCAATGTGAAGCGCCCAGTCCCGTCCGCTCCGTTTGCATTAAGCCCTGAGAAACGAAGTTGAATTGACGCCCTTCGTGGCTCGGGGATCCACGGCGTCTGCGTGTACTGATGCAGCGACCGGGGGCTGGCGGTTCGATGATTGAGCCCAGCAAGTCTTCGCGCGCCGCGTGGTCGGCGTCATCGCACACGTGGGCAATTTCGACCGCCAGGGGCCCGGCTCGCGGCTTTGGGACAGCACTGCCCGGTTGATGCGACGCGTCACCGCAGGTTTTTACGCGGCTTAACGAACAGACTTTCGCTGGTTTCGGTTCTTGCCTTTTTTTCGGCTCTCTTTTCGAGAATCGACTTTCCCGTTTTTTTGGCACTGGTATTTCTGGGAGACTTTCCTGACAATGGAATCACGCCTTTCTAAACGCTACCTGCCAACAACCATACCCACTTAAATATTTAATGCCAGTCCGGATGTTCGTGGACTTTATAAAACCGGCTCGGATGCAAAAGAGCCCAGAAAAGTTACCCTCCAAACTGCGAAATAACGCCCATGCATGCGACGTCTGTGGTCCAGTTCCCGTGGTCATCCGGATCCTGGGCAGGCGTCACCACTGTTCATCGGCCCCGGGCGCGTCCGCGCCCCACACCCGGCCCGTGCCTCCCGCGCGCGGATGAGCTTCCATGCTGCCCGCGTCCGGGTGTGCCGTGTTCCCGCCCGGGCACACAAAAGGGGCGCCTGCCGCGATGGCAGACGCCCCTGTCGTCAATCAGTCAAGCAGTTGAGCCCGGCGCTTAGGCCTTCTTGGGCGGCAGTGCCAGCTTGAAGACCTTGGCCCAGGTGGAGCCGACCTGCTTCCAGATCGGGCCGGTCGTGTACGGCAGACCGTAGCGCCGGCAGATCTCCTGCACCTTCGGCGCGACTTCCGCGTAGCGGTTGGACGGAATGTCCGGGAAGAGGTGGTGCTCGATCTGGTGCGACAGGTTGCCGGTCATCAGGTGCATGAACTTGGAACCGGAGATGTTGGCGGAACCGATCATCTGCCGCACGTACCAGTCCCCGCGGGTCTCCCCTTCCACCATTTCCTCGGTGAAGGTGTCCGTCCCCTCGGGGAAGTGTCCGCAGAAGATCACCGCGTGCGCCCAGACATTGCGGACAGCATTCGCGGTCAGGGTGCCGTACAGCGCCTGCTTGCCGGAG
>DATITT010000191.1:0-4120 GCA_035467435.1 Arthrobacter sp.
AGGATCCGTTCCGGGTAGCCCGCTCCGGCCAGCGTTTCCTTCAGCAGCTTCCGCGCCGTGCCGACGACGGGCGCCAGCCGGCCGGGCCGGCGTCGTCCGCTGGAAAGTTGTCCGCTGGAAACGGGACTGGATGTCACGGGACCTAGTGCCCCATCCGCTCGAGCCAGAGCCGGGCGTTGTGGATTTCGGCCTCGGTCGGCAGGTGGTCCGCGGACTCCCAGACCCGGTTGAAGCCCTCCATTCCGGCCACGTCCACGACTTCGCGGACAAACTTGGAGCCGTCGCTGTACTGGCGCATCTTGGCGTCCAGTCCGAGCAGGTTGCGGATGAACTTTTCGATCACGCCGCGGTCCTTGGCCCGGGAGTTGAAGCGCTGCCGGATGGTCTTCACGGAGGGCACAATGCTGGAGTCGACCGCGTCCATCACCACGTTGGCGTGCCCTTCGAGCAGGCTCATGAGGGCGGTCAGGCGCGAGATCGCGGCTTTTTCCTCGGGGTTCTGCAGCAGGTCGAGGATGGCGCCCCGGCTGGGGGCGGAGCCGGACGCCGTGCGGTCCTTGAGCGATTTCGCGGCAGCTGAGGCCCGTTCCATCAGGGAGTCGACGTTGCCGAGCAGCTGCCCGCTGAGGCTGTCGATCTCCTCCAGCATGTGGTGCCGCAGCCAGGGTGCCGCGGCGAACTGCACACGGTGGGTCTGTTCGTGGAGACAGACCCAGAGCCGGAAGTCTTCGGGTTCGACGTTGATTTCGCGCTCGACGGAGATGATGTTCGGCGCCACGAGGAGCAGGCGGCCGCCGGCGGGGGCGGTGGAGTTCTCGGCAAGGGCGGAGAAGGGGTCGTACTGGCCCAGGACCTTGCTGGAGAGGAAGGCGAGGATGGCGCCGAGCTGGCTGCCCGTGATGGCGCCGCTGACGCTGGCTGCGCCGGGGTTCAGGGTACCGCGGCTGCCCTCGAGCATCTTTTCCATCGCGGGTTGGAGCATCACGGCGAAACTCTGCGTGTTGGCCTTGGACCAGGAAGCGCGGTCCACCACGAGGACCGAGGAATCGCGCAGGTCGCGGGCGGCCTCCAGGCCGGTGATGTCATGGACGTGCGGCACGGAAAGGTCCGCCATCAGCCGCAGGTTATCGACGGCGGCGCCGATCTCCACCGATCCCAGAGTGGGGCCGGCCGGCGTCAGGCGGGCGGCGGTGGAGGCGGCAAGCTCCCAGTTGATCAGGGCTTGGGCTTGGGCTGATGTCTCGCGGGCAGAGGACTCCATAGGCTCCATCAGATCACAGGGGACTGACATTGTGCCTTAAATTCGTCGGGCGGCGAACGGCCACCCGGCTCTACGCCGTCGTCCAGTCCATCCGCTGCTCCGTAACTGCCGTTTTCGGGGTCCAAAAGGGCGTTTAAGGAGCAGTCGACGGTTCGACGTCGGCCGCAGCAGTCAGCGGCAGCCGCAGCCGGCAAGGACGGAGGCGGTGCGGTCCAGCGCGGCCTTGTTCCCCGCCCCCGGGGTCAGTCCGTTGCCGACGAAGGAAAACACCAGGAGCCGGCCGTCGGCGTCCACGACGTAGCCGCTCAGGGCGATCACCGTGTTCAGCGTGCCGGTCTTGGCCCGGACCAGACCCGCACCGGCCGCCGTCGCCGCGTCGTCCACGTACCGGTCCCCCAGGGTTCCGGTGAGCCCGGCGACCGGGAAACCGGCCAGTCCGGCGCGCAGCCGGGGTTCCGCGCCGGAGGTCATGGTCCGGACCACGTCGGAGAGCTGCCGGGCGGAGACCTGGTTTGCCAGCGCCAGCCCGGAGACGTCCGCGGCGCGCAGCGTGGCGGCGGGGATTTTCAGGTCTTCCAGCTGCTGCAGCACGGCTGCGATGGCGCCCTCGTTGCTGCCGGGCTGTCCGGCCGCGAGCGCCGCCATGCGGCCGATCGCCTCGGTCAGGTAGTTGTCCGAGGTGCGCAGCAGCAGGTCAACCTGCTGGCCCACCGTGGCTGACTGGACTTCGGCCAGGACCCTGGTGCCGACGTCGTCCGTTCCGGCGGGGACCCGCGCAACGCCGGGCGCCACGGTCAGCCCGGCAGCGCTGGCCGCTGTCGCGAGCTGCGCGGAAAATGCTTCGGCGGCGCTCATCGCGGCATCCTGGGGCCGCGGTCCGGTGGCCCTGGCCGGGTCGAAGCGGGCCGAATTCAGTGCCAGCGGGAACAGCGGGGCCACCTCGCCGGCGGCCACATCCGCCAGGTTCCAGGCCGGGTTCAGCGCGGGGCCGGTAAAGAGGGAGTCGTCCAGCAGGACCGTCAGGGGGACCGAGACGCCGTCGTCCTGCAGGGCCCGGACGGTCGACTGCGCCAGGCTGGCCAGGCCGGCATGGCCCAGCACGGCGCCGGGCACCGATTCGCCGGAGCCCAGGAGCACGTCCCCGCCGCCGGTCAACACGACTGACCCGGGGGCCGCCCCGGCCACGGCCCTGGTGCTGAAGCGGCGTTCCGGGCCGAGGATGCGGAGGGCCGCGGCGGCCGTGAGGAGCTTCATGTTGGAAGCGGGAACCCGGGCCTCGTCGCCGGAACGGTCAAAGAGAACCTCCCCGGTGAGGGCGTCCTGGACCACGCCGGTGAAGTCCCCGGAGCCGTCAGTCTTGAGGGTTTCGTTGAGCCGGGCCGCGAGCGGACCGGGTTGCGGGACGGGGGCGTCGGCTGTGAGCGGTTCGATGCCGTCCGGGGTGGTGCCGGCCGCCGCGCCGTCGCGGGCGCCCAGTGTGCCGGGGACCTGGTGCCAGGGCGGGGCGGACTGCGTGGCGGTTCCGGAGGGGCCGGGCCCGAGGACGGCGGGGGCGACGGCAACGCCGGCGGGGAGGGCGAGCGCCGCGACGAGCAGGGCCTGGAGCATCAGCGGCAGGCTCCGCCGCAGCGGCCCGGTCGCCGGGTCAGCGCCCGGGCGGCTCGTTCTGCGTTTCATGCTTCTGCCGGTCCTCAAGTCCTGAAATGTCCCCACTAGTTCCGGAAACCCGGGCCTCTCGCTATATCCTCAATAGTAGTCAACGGCACCGGCGCTGCTTTTTGTGGATGTTACGGGTGCCGCGAACCCCCTGAATTCGTCGAGGAGTATTCCATGAAGCATGACGTGACCATCGAGATCCCCAAGGGATCACGCGTCAAGTACGAAGTCGACCACGAGACGGGCCGCGTCCGCCTGGACCGCGTCCTGTTCACCTCGATGCAGTACCCCACGCACTACGGGTTCTTCGAGAACACCCTGGGCGAAGACGGCGATCCGCTGGACGCCCTGGTGCTGCTGCAGGACTTCGACCTGCACCCCGGCGTCATTGTTGAGTCCCGCCCCATCGGCGTGTTCAACATGACCGACGACGGCGGCGGAGACGCGAAGGTGCTCTGCGTGCCGGTCGACGCGCGCTTCGATCACATCAACGAGATCAGCGACGTCAGCGAATTCCTGATCAAGGAAATCGAGCACTTCTTCACCCGTTACAAGGACCTCGAGCCGGGCAAGTGGGTCAAGGCCGAGGGCTGGGGCGACCGCGCGGCCGCCGAGGCTGAGCTCGAGGCGTCCATCAAGCGTTTCGTTCCCCACACGCACTAACGTTCCCCAACTCCAACGCGGGGTCACCTACCGCCCATCCGGACGACGGATATGGGCCGGGAGTGACCCCGCGTTGGAGTTTAAGGCGCTGTCCAGGCCCATGGGCCTGTCAGTGGCGGGTCAGGAATGTGTGAAATCGTGGGCTTATGAACGCCGAGCCTGCCTTTAGTCCTCCCTGCGGTCCGGTCACGGGCTGGTATGACGGTGACGTCGTGCGGGCCACCGGAATCCCCTATGCCGCCGCGGGACGTTTCCAGCCCCCGGTGAGTGCACCGGACCGGACAGGCGTCCTCGCGGCCACGTCCCTCTCCCCTGCGTGCCCGCAGGCCCCCGTGCCCTTCCTGGACGACATCCTCGGCACCCGCTACGGGGAGCTCCCCGGCAGCGAGGACTGCCAGCGGCTCTCCATGACCATGCCGGCCGGCCTCACCGCGGACGACCGGGTCCCCGTGATGGTGTGGCTCCACGGCGGGTCCTACACCTCCGGCTCGGGCGACCTGGCCATCTTCGACCCCCGGGCCCTCGTCGCCGAAAACCGGG
>DATITT010000192.1:0-5220 GCA_035467435.1 Arthrobacter sp.
ACTCCGGAGAGGACTGAGAGCAGTACGAAGAAGGAAATGATGAGGATGATGATGATTTCGGAACCCTGGCTGGGCTGCACCAGGTTAATGCTCTCCAGCCCGGCGCTGATTTGCAGGACGCCCAGGCCCAGTGAGGTGGCCACACCGAAGAGAGTGCCGACGAGGGCGATAACGTCGATCACGTTGCCCCATCCGCCCTGGACGCGTTTGCCCAGGAGCGGTTCGAGGGCCCAGCGGATGGACACCGGGCGCTTGCGCCGGTGGATGGCGTAGGCGAGGGACAGTCCGATCACCACATAGATGGACCACGCATGCACACCCCAGTGCAAATAGGTCTGGCTCAAGGCCTGCTCCGCCAGCTCCTGCGGCGTTCCCGAGACCCCCGGACGCGGATTGGCGAAGTGGCTGAGAGGTTCGCTGACGCCGTAGAAGACGAGCCCGATTCCCATGCCGGCGGCAAACAGCAGGGCGAACCAGGCCATCAGCGAGAATTCGGGTTTGTCGTCGTCATGGCCCAGTTTGATGTCTCCGAATCGGCTGAATCCCAGAAACAGACTGAAGCCCACGAAAAAGCTGGTGATCAGAACGTAATACCAGTTGAATGAATTGACGATGTTGGCCTGGATGGAACCAAACATCGCTTCGGCGGTTGCGGGCGCCAGAAGGGCAAACGCCGCAAAGAGCGTCACCGTCCCGGCGGCGGGCCAAAAGACCCAGGGTTGGACTATGCGCGTTTTTGTTTGTTCAGCCATTCCTCAAGGCTACGCGCTGAAGGGGAGGGTCACAGGACAGTATTTCTAATGCTTGTCGGATATCGGGCCCAGTGCCGGTACATTAAGCGGATGCAAACTGTTGCCCCCGCCGTCGCCCGCGCCCGTGCACTTTACGACAGCGGCGCCACCCGCCCGCTGGCCTGGCGGCTGGAGCAACTCGGCAGCCTGCGCCGGATGCTGGCCGAGCGCCGCACGGAATTCGCCGATGCGCTGGCCAGCGATCTGGGCAAGCACGCCACGGAGTCCCTGCTGACGGAAATCGGCTTTGTCACCGCCGAAGCCGCGCACCTGGAGAAGAACCTTGAGGCGTGGCTGCGTCCGCGCCCCGTCGCCGTGCCGCTCGCCGTCCAGCCCGCCAAGGCCTGGACTGAACTGACCCCGCTGGGGGTGGTGCTGGTCATCGGTCCGTGGAACTATCCGCTGCAGCTGCTGCTCGCCCCGCTGGCCGGCGCCCTCGCCGCCGGCAACACCGTGGTGCTCAAACCGAGCGAACACGCCCCCGCCACCTCGGCGGCCCTGGCCCGCTGGATCCCGGAATACCTGGCCGGCGCGGCGGAGGTGGTCCAGGGCGGCATCCCGGAAACCACCGCCCTGCTGGCGGTGCGCTTCGACCACATCTTCTTCACCGGAGGGGAAGCGGCCGCCAAGGTGGTGCTGCGCGCCGCGGCGGAGCACCTGACGCCGGTGACCCTGGAACTGGGCGGCAAGTCCCCGGCCTACGTGGACTCCACGACCGACCTGGCGAAGGCGGCCAAGCGGCTCGCGTGGGGCCGGTTTCTGAACGCCGGGCAGACCTGCGTGGCGCCGGACTACATTCTGGCCACCGAGGACGTGCTGGTTCCGCTGGAGCGCGAACTGGTCACGGCGATCGGCGCGCTCTTCGGCACGGACTCCTCCCGCAGCGAGTCCTACGGCCGGATCGTCAACGACCGGCACTTCGCCCGGATCGCCGCGCTCGCCGACGGCAGCACCGTGGTCCACGGCGGGGAACGGGACGCCGCCAGCCGCCACTTCGCCCCGACCCTGCTGCGGCCCGCTCCCGGGGACACCGTCATGGGGGAGGAGATCTTCGGTCCGCTGCTGCCGCTGGTCCCGGTCGCCGGGCGGGATGAGGCCATCCGGATCATCAACGACGGCGCCAAGCCGCTGGCGCTGTACGTGTTCAGCAACGACGCCGACACCCGCCGGGCCTTCGCTGAACAAACCTCCTCGGGGGCGCTGTGCTTCGACGTCCCGGCGGCGCACCTGATGGTTCCGGGGCTGCCCTTCGGCGGCGTCGGCGGCAGCGGCATGGGCGCGTACCACGGGGAGCATTCGCTGCGGACGTTCTCGCACGAGCGGTCCACCCTGGCCAAGACGTTCCGGCCGGACACCCTGGAACTGATCTACCCGCCCTACACCAAGACCAAGCACCGGATCATCAGCGCGCTCGCCGGGATGGGGACCGGACTCCGCCAGCGTTTCCGCCGGCTGACCCAGCCCTGACCCAGCCCCGGCTCAGCCCTGGCGCGGGACCGCCTGCTTCAGGGCGGGGGAGTTGAAGGTGTCGGCCAGCAGTTCGACGAAGAGCTGGACCTGGGCGGTCTGCTTCTCATTGATCAGCAGGGCAAAGACGTTGCGGGCCAGCCGGATCTCGGGAACGTCCAGCACCACCACCCCGGCCGGGCGGTGCAGCAGGGCAAGCTCGGGAACCAGGGCCGCGCCCAGCCCGGCGGCGGCCATCTCGAGGCTGGCGTGGAAGTCATCGCTGTACGCCACCACCCGGGGGTGCAGGTTGCAGCTGGCGAAGAGCCGCTCGATCACCGTGGCGTCGGACGTGCCGGGGTGGTGCACAATCCACGGCATGTCGGAGAGGTGGTCCGCTGCGACCTTCGACTCCGTGCCGATGCCCCAGGCCGCCGGGAGCACCACCCGGAAGTCGTCGTCGCCGATCCACTGCCGGTTCACGGTGTGCGGCCACGCGAGGCCTGACTGCCCCACCTGGTAGACCAGCGCGACGTCGAGTTCACCGCCGGTGCGCAGACCCTGGATGGTCTGGGCAGGCTCGGCCACGGCAACCCGCAGGTCGATGCCGAGTTTCTTCCACGCCGGGTTCGCCAGGATCCGCGGCAGCACATAGGTGGCCAGGCTGGGGAAGATGCCCAGCCGGAGCTCCTGCCGGGTGGTGTCCCCGGTGCGGGAGGCCGCCGCCATGAGCGCGTCGATGTCCGTGAGGACCTTGGCCGCGTGCCGGGTCATCACCAGGGCCGCCTCGGTGGGCTGGATGCTGCGGGCCGAGCGCTGGAACAGTTCGACGCCGGTGTCCCGTTCCAGGGCCGACATCTGCTGGGAAACGGCCGACGCCGTGTAGCCGAGCCGGGTGGCGGCCGCCGCGAAGGATCCCAGCCGGGTCACTTCAACGAGGGTCCGCAGATGGACGGGGTTAATCAAGGGCTGCCCTTCGCAGGTTCCGGTGAGGCGGGACCGCAATCCCGTTTCATTCTGGCACATTGGGTCGAAACAAAAAGCTGGAAAGTCGCACACATCCGTCCGCCCTCCGGCGACGAATTGCCCATAAGACGATTCACCCGGACGATCCAGGCAATCGATGTACCAGCCAACAGGAGCAGATCAGTGTCAGATGCAGCAGGGATTCCCGAGGGCCGGCGAGTAGCCGTGATTGGCAGCGGTGTGGCGGGACTGACCGCCGCCTACGTCCTGAACCGGCAGGACACCGTGACCCTCTTCGAAGCCGATTCCAGGCTCGGCGGCCACGCCCACACCCACGACGTGCCGCAGGCCGGCGGGCCTGTGCTCGGGATCGATACCGGCTTCATCGTCCACAATGAACGCACCTACCCCACGCTGCTGCGGCTCTTCGCGGAACTGGGCATCGAGACGCAGGACTCGGAAATGAGCATGTCCGTCCGCTGCGACGGCTGCGGCCTGGAATACGCCGGCGCCCGGGCCAAGGGCCGCGGCATCCTTCCGCGGCCCTCCACCCTGCTGCGCGGACGCTACCTGCTGATGCTGCTCGAGGTGATGCGCTTCTACCGCAAGGCCCGCGCCCTGCTCGCCGAGGCGGCCCCGGCTGGGGAGAACACTGCCGGGGAGCCGGAGCTGACCCTGGGTGAGTTCCTGGCGCGGGAGAAGTTCAGCAGCTACTTCATCTCGCACTTCATGACCCCGATCGTCAGCGCCGTCTGGTCCTGCGACCCCACCACCGCCCTGGCCTACCCGGCCCGCTACCTCTTCACGTTCCTGGGCCACCACGGCCTGCTCGGCGTCTCGGGCTCACCGCAGTGGCGCACCGTCACCGGCGGCTCGCGCAGCTACGTGGACACGCTCGCGGCCACGCTGAAGGACATCCGCCTCTCCAGCCCGGTCACCGGAGTGCGCCGCCACGCGGACGGTGTGGAACTCACCATCGCGTGCGGCAACGGCAGCGTGACCACGGAGACCTTCGACGCCGTCGTGATCGCCACGCACCCGGCCCAGGCGCTGGGCATGCTCACCGACGCCTCGGCGGCCGAACGGAACGCGCTCGGCGGGATGCCGTACTCGGTCAACCACACCGTCTTCCACCGCGACGCCGCCGTGCTGCCGTCCAGTGACAATGCCAAGGCGTCCTGGAACTACCGGCTGCCCTCCTGCGACGCACGCCCGGACAAGGTCCTGGTCAGCTACGACATGACCCGGCTGCAGCGGCTGGCCCCGGCGGACGGCGGCCGCTACATCGTCAGCCTGGGCGAATCCGGGCTGATCGCGGACAACACGGTGATCGAGCGCATGGTCTACGAGCACCCGCAGTACACCCCCGACTCGCTCCAGGCCCAGCAGCGGATCCTCGCACTCGGCGACGACCGGCTGGCCTTCGCCGGTGCCTACCACGGCTGGGGTTTCCACGAGGACGGCGCACTCTCCGGGGTCCGGGCAGCGGCGCGGCTCGGACGCGAGTGGGACGACGCCGGCGTCGCTCTTGATACTGTCTCCCTAGACCCGGACCTGCAGACCGTTCCCGCGGAGGGCTCATGAGCGCCACTGCTGCCATCTACCGCACCTCCATCGCGCATGTGCGGCGCACCCCGCTGAAGAACGCCTTCACCTACCGCAGCTACAGCTGGTATGTCGACGTCGACCGGCTCCCCGCCCTGCCCCGCCTGCTCCGGCCGCTCGCCGGCTTCAGCGTCGCTGACCACCTCGGCGACCCGGACGGCACGCTTCGCGGCAACGTCGAGGCGTTCCTGGCCACGCGGGGGATTGACCTCGACGGGGGCCGGATCACGATGCTCGCCAGTGCCCGCGTGTTCGGACACGTCTTCAATCCGCTGAGCCTGTTCTGGTGCCACAACGCCGCCGGGGAGCTGCGCTGCGTCCTCGCCGAGGTCCACAACACCTACGGCGAACGGCACTGCTACCTCCTCGAAACGGACGACGCCGGCCGGGCCAGTGTCCCCAAGGCGTTCTA
>DATITT010000193.1:0-9602 GCA_035467435.1 Arthrobacter sp.
ACCCTTCTCCGGAATGCCTCCTGCTCCAGGATGTCTGATCGACTATGTGCAGGCTACGCATCCGCTGTCCTGGACCGAAGGACACCTGGTGGAAGTCCAGCGGCCTGTCACCCGCGCCTCGGGCCGGGTGCGTTGCCTGCAAGAATGGGCGCATGCCCCTCCTGAACTATCCGATCCGACGGCTTGCAGAGGATCCCGCCAACATCCTGGACCGCCGACAGTGGCCAGCAGCACTGCCGCCCGTCGCCCAAGTCCTGGATCAGGGGCTCGATCTGACGTCCGCGACTATCCTGGTCGGTGAAAACGGGTCGGGAAAATCAACCCTCGTGGAGGCCATCGCCTTGGCGTACGGGTTGTCTCCCGAAGGCGGGTCAACCGGCGCGCGGCACACCACCCGGTCCACGGAATCCCTGCTTGCCGATCACCTGCAGCTTGTCCGGAACGCCGGCGCCACCAGACGGGGCTACTTTCTGCGGGCGGAAACCATGCATGGCTTCTTCACCTATCTTGAGAAGAACCCGAGCACTTCCGGTCCCGACATCTCATTCCACAACATGTCCCATGGCGAGTAGTTCCTGGAGTTGGCGGTCGACCGGTTCCGGGGGTCAGGACTGTGGGTGCTCGATGAGCCGGAATCCGCATTGTCCTTCACCGGATGCCTCACCCTTCTGGCTGTCCTGAAAGACCTTCTGGAGGCGGGAAATTCCCAGGTCATCCTGTCCACACACTCACCGGTGCTCGCAGCCCTTCCTGGTGCGCAGATTCTGGAAGTAGGGCCGTGGGGCCTGCGGCCCAGAGCCTGGGCAGAACTGGATCTGGTCACTAGCTGGCGCTCATTCATGGACTCGCCGGAGCGGTTTCTCAGGCACATTTAGCCGTCGCGGCCTGGGCAGGAGGCGGACGTCCAGGTGCTGCCGTTAGTAACGGACGACGGCGGTTATGTCTCGGGATCAGTTGGTGGATTCGGGTCCCCAAGGGGGTACAGGGTCTTTTAGCACTTCGAGCCCTGACCGCTGCCGGGGAATAATCGGGACGAAGGGCATATGCCCGTTCTTCGCCCAGGATGCCGGACCAGGCATCCACGGCCACACTGCAGGGAGGCTCCACATGAAAGTAGTCATCGCGGAATCCGTAGCCATGATGGCCATCGGTGACGGTGTCCTCGGAGTGCTGTTTCCGGTGCAGCACTCGACGCGGTGGGAGTTCGGCCCGGAGCCGTGGCGTAAGTGCATGCGTATGTGGGCCGAACATCCCGAATTAACGCGGGCCGTGAGCCTTTTGCAGATCGTTGGGGGCGTCGTTTGGGCGTCGCGCCTTCCTTCAACCCCGGCGAAGGGCTAGTCCGGCCTTCAGGCGGCGGCTCACTTCCCGCCCGACGACGGCGGGCTCTTCGGCGCGGCCGGACACGTGGGGAAGTACACTCGGTTTATCCATTTGATCGAGCAATCGGTGTGCTGATGGTGCGCAGGTTGAAAACACCTTTGTTGGCCTGCGTCTTACCTTGGGCTGCGCTGCCGCCGGGCAGGCGACCCAATCTGATCGCATGGGGGAACGGAATTATGAAAAAGAATTCAACAAAGCGGCCAGCGCCGTGGGCGCCGACGCGACAGGCGGCACCTGCGCGGGCCAGTCGCCCGGCCGGAACGTTCCGGTTCAGCGACCGCTTTATCAAAACAGCGACCACCATCATCAGCACCGTGATGGTGGTGTCGATCACCGCCGGGCTCATCATCGGGCCGCTTAGCAGCAAGGTCGCCGGGGAGGCAGGAGATGCACTCGGTAATGCCGCCATCGCGCTCATTATCGGCGGAACCGTGGTTCCCCTCCTGCTGGCAGCTGTCCTCGGTGGCGAAGCGATCCGGGCCGGTGCCGGTTTCATCGGCTTCTTCCTCATCGTGGGATTGTTGGCCGCCACCGCCGGAAGCACTGAGCTGGGCCTTGAGTTGCTCGGGCCCGTCTGGGCTCCGTGGGCGCTGTGGGGCGGCATCGCGCTGATGGCCCTGGCCGTCGCCGGCTTCTGGATCGTCGGCTGGATCGCGAGGGTGCCGATGTGGCTACAGGCTCCCTTCCTGGGTTCGCCACGTGTGATCGTGCGCGGATCGAGCGACGACCCCGCCGACGTCGTGCTTCCCAACGAACTGGACGGGCAGGACGGCGGGGTACCCGCAGGCGGTTATCTTTCGCCGAAGTAACCCGGGTCTTCTCAGCCGACCCCGGCGTCACTAGGATGTCGGGCACAAGGGGCACGGCTTTGGGGTAACGCCATCCGGGCTGTGAATCCGGCCCGGAGAGGAATGTCATGCCGAACGGTAAGCCGAACATTCTCGTCATTTGGGGAGATGACATTGGCATCACCAACCTGAGCTGCTACAGCGACGGGTTGATGGGGTACCGCACGCCCAACATTGACCGCATCGCCGAGGAAGGCATGCGGTTCACGGACTCCTACGGCGAACAAAGCTGTACCGCGGGACGGGCGTCGTTCATCACCGGGCAGAGCGTGTTCCGCACCGGACTCAGTAAGGTCGGTATGCCAGGGGCCGACCTCGGGTTGCGCGCCGAGGACCCCACCATCGCCGAAGTCCTCAAGCCCCACGGCTACGTGACCGGCCAGTTCGGCAAGAACCACCTGGGCGACATGAACGAATTCCTGCCTACCGCGCACGGCTTCGACGAGTTCTACGGCAACCTGTACCATCTGAACGCCGAGGAGGAGCCGGAGTCACCCAACTGGCCCAGTGTCGAGGAATTCCCCGGTTTCAACGAACGGGCCCGGCCCCGCGGGGTCATCCGTTCCTGGGCGGCCGAGGACGACGACGACACGGTCGATGGGCGCTTCGGCCGGCGCGGCCGGCAGCGCATCGAGGACACCGGCCCGCTCACGAAAAAGCGCATGGAGACAATCGACGAGGAGTTCGGCGCCGCCGCCAAGGACTTCATCGGGCGCGCCACTGCGTCGGGGGACCCGTTCTTTGTGTGGATGAACACCACCCACATGCACTTCCGCACGCACCCGAAGCCTGAGAGCGTCGGACAGGCCGGTCGCTGGCAGTCGGAATACCACGACACCATGATCGACCACGACAAGCTTGTGGGAGACATTCTCGATCACCTCGACGGCCTGGGCATCGCCGAGGACACGATCGTGGTCTACTCGACGGACAACGGCCCGCACATGAACACCTGGCCCGACGGCGGCATGACACCGTTCCGCAGTGAGAAGAACACCAACTGGGAGGGTGCGTTCCGTGTCCCCGAGATGATCCGCTGGCCGGGCCACATCCCAGCGGGCGTGGTGTCGAACGAGATCATCCAGCACCATGACTGGCTGCCGACGTTCCTGGCCGCCGCAGGGGACACGAGCACGGTCGACGAGCTCAAGCAGGGCAAATCCATCGGCGACCGCACCTACAAAGTGCACATTGACGGCTACGACCTGTTGCCCTACCTCACGGGTGAGGCCACCGAGAGCCCCCGCAAGGGACTCGTATACTTCTCCGACGACGGCGACGTGCTCGCGATGCGCTACGACAACTGGAAAGTCGTCTTCATGGAGCAGCGGGTGCAGGGCACCCTCCAGGTGTGGTTCGAACCCTTTGTGCAGCTGCGGATCCCCAAGGTGTTCAACCTCCGCACCGACCCCTTCGAACGGGCCGACATCACCTCAAACACGTACTACGACTGGCTGTTCAAAAACGCCTACCTCGTCTTCGCCGCCCAGGCGCTGATGTCACAGTTCCTGGCCACCTTCGAGGAGTTCCCGCCGCGCCAGCGTGCCGCGAGCTTCGGCATCGACCAGGCCGTGGAGAGACTCCAGACGTTCCTGGCGGGCGGCGATTGAACCGGAATCCCGCCACGTCAACCGCGGGCCCCGAAGGCTTCGTCCGTATCGACGGCGGCGTCTTCACCATGGGCTCGGATGGGCATTACCCGGAGGAGGCGCCGGCGCACGAGGTGCGGGTCGGGGGCTTCTGGATCAGCCCGACGGCGGTCACCAACCGCGAGTACGCGCGCTTCGTCCGGGAGACCGGATACCGCACGGTCGCGGAACGGCCGCTTGACCCGGCGATGTTCCCCGGTGCGCCGCCGGAGAACCTTGTCCCGGGCTCAATGGTCTTCACGGGAACATCCGGGCCCGTCGACCTGAAGCACCTCAGCCAGTGGTGGGCGTGGACGCCGGGAGCGAACTGGCGGCGGCCCTTCGGGCCCGGCACCTCCATCGCCGACCGCGCTGACCACCCGGTGGTCCATGTCGCGTACGAGGATGCGGAGGCCTACGCCGGGTGGGCCGGCTACCGGCTGCCGACGGAGGCGGAGTGGGAGTTCGCCGCGCGGGGCGGCCTCGAGCGTGCACGGTTCACCTGGGGAGACGCCCCCGAGACCCCCGGATCCCCCCGGGCGAACTACTGGCACGGCGACTTTCCGTGGCGGGCCCGACGTGGCTACGGCTCGACGGCGCCGGTGGGATCCTTCCCGCCGAACGGACACGGCCTCTACGACATGGCCGGAACCGTGTGGGAATGGACCAGCGACTGGTACCAGCAGCACGACGCCGGCGACGGATGCTGCGCCCCCGTCGATCCCCGGGGAGGTGACCGCGACGCAAGCCTGGACCCGCGGCAGGCCCCGGTGCCCCGCAAGGTGGTCAAGGGCGGCTCGTTCCTCTGCGCCGACAGCTACTGCCTGCGCTACCGGCCCTCCGCCCGCCGCCCGCAGATGATCGACACCGGGATGAGCCACATCGGATTCCGGTGCGCCGATGCGCTCACTGTCCCGCTCGCAGCACCGCCCGACAGGACGTAGCCGTTCCTACGCCGGCGGATCTGTGACCAGGATGCGCACCGCGCACAGGTCCGCCGCGGCCTTCTTCAGCACCGCGGCGCGCGGGTCCGGCACGTCCAGGAACGCGAGCCTCGGCCGTGCGGCGTACTGTTTCAGCACCGGTTCGGCGAGGACCTGTTCGGCCAGGGTCCGGTCGCCGCCGGGAGCCAGGTATTCTATCCGGTGATCCGCGAAGATCCGGGCGGCATGGTCGGCCACGGCCTCCACCAGGGCATCGGCCTGGTTCGCCCGCCGCCGGGCAAAGCGCTGCTGGGACCAGCCTCCGGCAGCCGTCCGGGACTGGACATGTCGCGTGCCGGTCTTGGACGCGAGCACGGTCCCGCCGCTGACCACCGCCACGGAATAACCTCCGCGCCGGACCAGTACGGCCCCGATGGTCCGCGGCTGGGACGCGAGGGAGGCGACGCGGGTGACGGAGTCGCTGCCGCGCCCGGGACGACCGTCCACCGGCCACGGCGCCTGCAGCAGGGCCACGGCCCCGTCCTCGGCACTCAGCTGCAGCCCGCCGTCGAGCTCCTCCTCGGCCAGGGGGCCGTGGCTCGCGGCGAAGCGCTCCACCCAGCCCGGCAGCCGGGCGCCGGAGACGAACGCCACACGGGTCTCGGTGGTTGTCATGGCGCGGTCTCCGTTGTGAGGGTGTCGGGGCGGGCGGGAACTAGAAGTAGCCTATCTATGTGGATGATCTCTTTGGCGCAGGACGGGACAGCGGCGGCGCTATCGACGATGACGGCGACGCCGGGGAATCGGGGGATGGCCGCGCCCCGTCGCCGCGCAGCCCGCTCGCGGTCCGGATGCGGCCGCGGACGCTCGATGACGTGGTGGGCCAGCAGCACCTCCTCGGACAGGGCTCACCGCTGCGCCAGCTCGCCGCCGGCACGGACGCCACCGGCCCCGCGGGTCCCAGTTCGCTGATTCTCTGGGGGCCTCCCGGCACCGGCAAGACCACGCTCGCCCACGTGATCGCCAAGGGCCCCGGCCGGAAGTTCGTTGAACTCTCCGCCATCACCGCCGGCGTCAAGGACGTGCGCCGCGTCATGGACGAAGCCCTCACCGCCCGCGACCTCTTCAAGACCACCACCGTGCTGTTCCTGGACGAGATCCACCGCTTCAACAAGGCCCAGCAGGACGCCTTGCTGCCCGGCGTCGAGAACCGCTGGGTGGTCCTGGTCGCCGCGACCACCGAAAACCCCTCCTTCTCCGTCGTCTCCCCGCTGCTCTCCCGGTCCCTGCTGCTGACCCTCAAACCGCTCACCGACGCCGATGTCGAGGCCCTGCTGCTGCGGGCCGCCGCTGACGCCCGCGGGCTCGGCGGCAAAGTGGAACTCAGCGACGAGGCCCTGGCGCACCTGGTCCGGCTCTCCGGCGGAGACGCCCGCCGGGCACTGACCGCGCTCGAGGCCGCGGCCGGCGTCGCCTTCGGGGACGCGGACAACCCCGACGCAGTCGGAGCAGGCACAGTCGTGGCGGGAGCAGCCGCCGGGGCGGCCGGGGAAGCCCCGGTGAAGATCGAACTCAAGCACACGGAGCGTGCCCTTGACGTCGCGTCCGTGCGCTATGACCGCGCCGGGGACCAGCACTACGACGTCGCCAGCGCCTTCATCAAATCCATCCGGGGGTCCGACGTCGACGCCGCCCTGCACTACCTCGCCCGGATGCTCGAGGCGGGGGAGGACCCGAAGTTCGTGGCCCGCCGCATCGTCATCTCCGCGGCAGAGGACGTGGGAATGGCAGATCCCACGGCGCTGCAGACCGCCGTCGCCGCAGCCCAGGCCGTCCAGCTGATCGGCATGCCCGAGGGCCGCATCATCCTGGCCGAGGCCGTGGTCCACCTCGCCACCGCACCGAAATCCAACGCTGCCTACATGGGGATCAACCAGGCGATCGCCGACGTCCGCGCCGGGCTTGGCAACGGCATCCCCGCCCACCTGCGCGACGCCCATTACCCGGGGTCCAAACAACTGGGCCACGGGCAGGGTTACAAATACGCCCATGACGCGCCCCACTCCGTGGCGACGCAGCAGTACCCGCCGGACGACCTCGTGGGCCGCAACTACTACGAGCCGACCGCCAACGGCGCCGAACGGGACATCTCCACCCGGCTGGAGCGGCTGCGCCGGATCATCCGGGGCAAGTGACCGGCGGGCCCGGAAACTGCCCGTTGACTTCCGGGCGGTGAGGTCTAACGTGGACTTAAGTCAGCAAGGACCTGCTGAACGTGCGTGCCTGGTCGGGGACAGCAGCGCATATTGCCGGCTCTTCACATCCCGGACCCCAGGTTGGCGGCCGGCACACCAACAGTCTCTCTTTATGCAAGGCTTCGTCGCCCAAGTTGCAAGGTCGTGCCTCCCATGCCCGTCAATTTCGTCACAGCCCTGGCCGTTAAGTCCTTTGATCTCCCGGACAAGAAACGGTGCCCGGACAACGCCGAATTCGATCTCGTCACCGTGAACGACTACGCGGTGGCGCGGCTGATCCTCGGCCCCGGCTGGCGGTGGTCCGAGTCCATCAGACCCTTCGAGCAGACTGAACTCTGCGAGCACCACCATCTCGGGTTCTGCATCTCCGGGGTGATGGAAGTGGAATCCGACGGAGGGCTGCGCTCCACCATCCGCGCCAACGATACCTACGCGATTCCGCCCGGCCACGACGAATGGGTCGCGGGCCCCGACCCGTTCGTGGCAGTCGAATTCCTGGGCGCGGCATCCTTCGGGCGGCGCAGCGGGCGGGGTGTGCATGCCAGGACCTGACGGCCCGCCGCCCCCGTCATGGTAAGGTTGTTCGTTGTCTGGCAAGGCACGGACGCACAATCCACCTGATTTCAGCGTTTTATGCTGTGAAGATGGGTTTGCCCTGTGCCCAGTAGCAAAAGGCAGCGGTTGGCCGATGCTCTCCATCGTGGAGGCCAGTAACACTGACACACCGCAGATATTGGAAGGACACAAGTGGCTAACAACACTCGTGCTCGCCGTACCGCACGCCTTTCGCGTGCACTCGGCATTGCTCTGACCCCCAAGGCCGCCAAGTACATGGAGCGCCGTCCGTACGGCCCCGGTGAGCATGGCCGTGCCCGCAAGAAGCAGGACTCCGACTACGCCGTACGTCTGCGCGAAAAGCAGCGTCTGCGCGCCCAGTACGGCATCCGCGAAGCCCAGATGACCCGTGCCTTCGAAGAAGCACGCCGCACCAAGGGCTTGACCGGTGAAAACCTGATCGAACTGCTCGAAATGCGTCTCGACGCCCTCGTGCTGCGTGCCGGCTTCGCCCGCACCATCGCCCAGGCCCGCCAGCTGGTTGTCCACCGCCACATCCTGGTCGACGGCATCCGCGTTGACCGCCCGTCGTTCCGCGTCGCTGAGGGCCAGCTGGTCCACGTTCACAGCCGCAGCGAGCCCATGCCTCCGTTCCAGGTCGCAGCAGCCGGCGCCCACCGCGACGTCCTGCCGATTGTTCCGGCCTACCTGGACGTCAAGCTTGACGCCCTGCAGGCCCGCCTGGTCCGTCGCCCCAAGCGCTCCGAGGTCCCCGTGACCTGCGAAGAGCAGCTCGTCGTGGAATTCTACGCACGCTAGATCCAACGCGACACCTTACAAAGAAGCCCGTGGCAAGCGCCGCGGGCTTCTTTGTATGTAAGGTACTTGGGGGAGTTCTGCGGTTGCCGGCTGTGTCAGCCGGAGGTTCCCGCAGGGAAACGACGCAACAAGGAGATGAACGACTATGACTGGTGGCGATATTGCCGGCCTGATCGCGGCCGGAGTGTTTGCACTGCTGGTCCTGCTGCTCGCCGTGCCGATTCTGAAGCTCGGGGGAGTGTTCGACGAAGTCCGGACCTCGATCCGTTCCATCAGCGACGGCGCGACCCCGCTGATGGACGAAGTCACGGCGACCGTCTCCACCACCAACGAGCAGCTGAAAAAGGTCGACGGGATCGCGAACAACGTCTCCGACGCCTCGGCCAACATCTCGGCGCTGTCCTCGCTCGTCGCGGCCACCGTGGGTTCGCCCCTGATCAAGGTCGCCTCCTTCAGCTACGGCGTTCGTTCGGCCTTCACCGCCCGTAAAAAACCCGCCCCCGGCCGCCGCAGCCGCTGATCCCAGCTGGAGAACCTGACATGAACAGAATCATCTGGATGGGAATCGGCGTCGCCATCGGCGTCATCGCGTTCCGCAAGATCACCGAGGCGCAGGCCAACCTGGGCCCCGAGGGCCTCAACCGGGCGGCGGGTCGGCTCGCCGACGGCCTGTACGACTTCGCCGACGCCGTCCGCGAAGGCATGAACGAGCGCGAGACGGAACTCCGTGGCGCTTTGGGCATTGACGCCGGCCTGTAAAAGGCCATCGGCCACGGCACTGCCGGCCGGGATGCAGTCCGGCGCTAGCCGAGAGAGAATTGAAAGAAGGCGGCACCCGCACGAGGGCCGCCGGCACGGCCGAAGGCCGGGACCAGACCGTTCCCGCGGACCACACGCGCGAACACACGAACGCAGTGAATATTGAAGGGTATGTAATCAGCTCATGAAGTCGCAGGAGATCACTAAGCGCTGGATCGACTTTTTTGTCAGCAAGGGCCACACGGCGGTTCCCTCCGCGTCCCTGGTCTCCAGCGATCCTTCCCTGCTGTTCACGGTGGCCGGCATGGTCCCGTTCATCCCTTACCTGACCGCCCGGGAGGAAGCCCCCTACAAGCGGGCCACCAGCGTGCAGAAGTGCATCCGCACCGGCGACATCGAGGAAGTCGGCAAGACCGCCCGCCACGGCACCTT
>DATITT010000194.1:0-13206 GCA_035467435.1 Arthrobacter sp.
CTGCTGCTTTTCTACTTCATCACTTTCCGCCGGACGCGGTCGGCCTACAGCGGCTGGTGGTGTCTGGCGCTGCTGCTGTTCCTGTCCGGCACTGCGGCCTACCTGCTGGACGGCACACCGCACCAGGTCTGGACCAACCCGCTCGGGAACGTGTTGCTCGTGGCGGGCGCGGCCAGCATCTGGGCCGGCGCCCGTTCCCTGCGGACCACTGTTCCCAAGATCTGGTACCTCGCAGCCGGGCCTGCCATCACCGCTGTGGCGTCGGTGCTGGACCAGCCGGCCACCAATGTGTGGTCCGGCGGTCCTGCCTATCTCGGATTCATGGGCCTGCTGATCGGACTCGGCTGCCGGGAACTGTTCCTGCTGGACCGGCATTATTCGCGCGTGCACCTCACCCTGGCCGTGGGTTCCGGTCTCCTGGCCGCGTTCTATCTGGGCCGCTTCACCGCGTTTGTGCTGGAGGGCCGCGACGGGGCCATATTCCTGACCGTCTTTGGATCCGTCCCCATGACGCTCGGTTCGGCCGTGATCATGGTGGTGGCGTCCTTCACCATGGCGGAGCTGAGCTACGAGCAACAGACGCAGGACCTCCGCGCCCGCGCCACCGTGGACGGGCTCACCGGGCTGTTGAACCGCACGGCATTCCTGGACCTCGCCGAGAACGAACTGCGCCGCCTCGACCGGGCCCGGACCATGGCGTCGCTGATCCTGGCGGACCTGGACCATTTCAAGGCCATCAACGACGAGTTCGGCCACTCTGCCGGTGACGCCGCGCTGCAGGCGTTCGCGGACGCCTGCACGTCCACGGTCCGTTCCACCGACCTCGTGGGCCGCTACGGCGGCGAGGAATTCATCATCCTCCTGCCGGGCGTGACGCTCGAAAGGGCCGGGGAAATCGCCTCGGAGATCAGCGCCCGGATGCAGGCCTCGACGTCGCCGGCGATCCCGCGCCTGCCGACCTCCAGCTATGGCATCTCCTCGACCGCGCCCGGCCGCATGGAGCTTGACGCGATGATTGCCTCCGCGGACGCCGCTCTTTACCGCGCCAAGACCCTGGGGCGGGACCGGTCCGTCCTTGCCCGCGGACGGGAGGACGAGCCGGCCTGAACGGGGCGGGCCCAGTCGGAGGCCATAACAGGACAGCCCGCGGGCTGAACGAGCCAGCCCGCGGGCGGGTGCCCGAAGAAGTAAGCCGGCGGGCGGCTAGGAAATGACCCCGTCCACCAGCGCTTTTGCCTCGGCCTGGACCTGCTTGAGGTGCTCTGCTCCCTTGAAGGACTCGGCATAGATCTTGTAGACGTCCTCGGTGCCGGAGGGGCGGGCCGCGAACCAGGCGTTCTCGGTGACCACTTTGAGCCCGCCGATTGCCGCGCCGTTGCCCGGAGCTTCGGTCAGCTTGGCTGTGATGGTCTCACCCGCAAGCTCGGTGGCGGTGACGTCCGACGACGAGAGCTTGCCCAGGGCCGCCTTCTGCTCGCGCGTGGCCGCGGCGTCAATCCGCGCGTACACGGGATCGCCGAACTGATCGGTGAGGCCCTTGTAGAGCTGCGACGGCGACTTGCCTGTGACGGCCGTGATCTCCGAGGCCAGCAGCGCCAGCAGGATGCCGTCCTTGTCCGTGGTCCACACACTGCCGTCCATCTTGTTGAACGAAGCGCCGGCAGATTCCTCGCCGCCGAACGCCCCCTCACCGGACAGCAGCCCGGGAACGAACCACTTGAATCCAACCGGCACCTCAACGAGCTTGCGGCCCAGGCTTTCGGCCACGCGGTCGATGATCGAAGACGAGACGAGGGTCTTGCCGATCACGGACTTCGGGTTCCACCCGGTCCGGTGGCGGTACAGGTAGTCGATCGCGACGGCGAGGTAGTGGTTCGGGTTCATCAGGCCCCCCCGTCCATCGACAATCGGTGTCACGATGCCGTGCCGGTCGGCATCGGCGTCGTTACCGGTGGAGATGTCAAAATTCGCACCCGCGGACATCCGGTTGATCAGTGATGCCATCGCCGACGGCGAGGAGCAATCCATCCGGATCTTCTCGTCCCAGTCGAGCGTCATGAAGGCCCACTGCGGATCGACGGTGGGGTTCACCACCGTGAGGTTCAGGTGGTGGCGCTCGCCGATTTCGCCCCAGTAGTCCACCGATGCTCCGCCCATCGGGTCGGCACCGATCCGGACGCCGGCCTCGCGGATGGCATTGAGGTCCAGGACGGAGGGAAGGTCATCCACGTAGCTGCTGAGGAAGTCGAACTTGCCCGTGCTGCCGGCGCTGAGGGCTTCGGCGATGGGAATCCGCTTTACCCCGCGCAGGCCGTTCTCCAGCAGTTCGTTGGCGCGGTTGGCGATCCAGCCGGTCGCGTCCGAGTCGGCGGGTCCGCCGTGCGGGGGGTTGTACTTGAAGCCGCCGTCGCCGGGCGGGTTGTGGCTGGGGGTCACCACGATCCCGTCTGCCTGCGGAGCCCCGGCCGGGGAGTTGTTGTTGTGCGTAAGGATGGCGTGGCTCAGGGACGGCGTGGGGGTGTAGCCGTGGCGGGCATCGATCAGCACGTTGACGCCGTTGGCCGCGAGGACTTCGAGGGCGGAATTCTGTGCCGGTTCGCTCAGGGCGTGGGTGTCTTTGGCGAGGTACAGCGGCCCGGTGATGCCTTGGCCTGCCCGGTACTCCACGATCGCCTGGGTGATGGCGAGGATGTGGGGCTCGTTGAAGGAGGCTTTCAGGCTCGAACCCCGGTGCCCGGAGGTGCCGAAGGCCACCCGTTGGCCGGGGTCGCCAAGATCCGGGGAAACGTCGTAGTACGCATCCAGGAGCGCAGTGAGATCAACAAGGTCTTGGGGTTGGGCAACAGTGCCCGCGCGGCTAGCCATTGCACCAGCATGCCAGACCGGTGTGGCAGGGAACATAATTTCGGCGCATTACGGCCCCTGTGACGCAAGAATTGTCCTGCTCAACGCCACGGGTCGGCGGTAGGCTGAATCCAGAGACGTCAAAAGGGGAAAACCATGACTGACCAGCCGAAACCGGAGAAGGACGGGACACCGGAGGGCTACCAGCCGCCGTCGTATATTCCTGGCCAGGAGTCCGGCGAGCCGTACCGCCGGCCTGCCGCCGACTACAACCAGCCCACGGTGCCGTACGGCACGCCGGACGGCGCGGCACCGCAGCAGCCCTACGGCCAGCAGCCGTACTGGCAGGAGCCCTACGGTGCCCAGGGTCAGCAGCCGGACGGGCAGCAGCAGTCCGGTGCGCCGGTCCAGTATGGCCAGCCGGGCAGCCCGTTCAACGCCTATGGCCAGCCGGCCTATTACGGCGTGCCCCCGGAGTCCAAGGGCCTGAGCATCGCCAGCCTGTGCTGCGGTATCGCGGCCTTTGTCGGGCCGGGCTTCTTCCTCCTGCCGCAACTCGCGGCCGTCATCCTCGGGCACATGGCGCTCAAACGCGAGCCGTCGGGCAGAGGCATGGCCATTGCCGGCCTGGTGCTGGGTTACGTGGGGATCGCGCTCGCCCTGCTGTTCTTCATAATTGTCGCCGTGGGGCTGGCGATCGGCTCCTCAAGCTACCGGGGCGTCGGGGCTTAGGCTCCTCCGGTCACCTTTCACCGGTCACCCGGCAGGCGCCACCAGCAGCCGCCCGGCGGTGGTCTCGAGCCACGCGCCGCGGGGGCGGCCAGTTCTTGCGGCTGGTGCGGGGCGGCGGATGGTCCCGCCGACCCGCACCACACCGTCGGTGTCATCGCCCGCCGGCATGAGTTCGACGTCGGACGCCTCGCCTGCGGCGGGGACGGTGACGGTGAGGCGGGACTCAAGCGGTGCGCGGGTGCCCGGAGCTTATCGGCTCAGCGAACGCCGCCCATGAGCTTCTTGATCGCCGGCGAGGCCGCGGCCAGGCCAACAGCCAGCAGCATGGCGGATCCGCCGATGCCGATGAAGTACGGCAGCTCGTCCTCCGGGTTGTACAGGCCGGACAGGATGCCGGCCAGCGTGGTGCCCAGCGACACCGAGAGGAAGAACAGCGCCACCATCTGGGTGCGGAAGGCCGCCGGAGCCAGTTTGGTGGTCACGGACAGGCCGATGGGGGACAGGAACAGTTCCGCGAGCGTGAAGAGGAACAGGATCCCGACCAGTGCCAGCAGCGGGGTCTTGCCGTCCCCGGCGAGCGGGATGAAGGCCAGGAACGCCAGGCCCATCACAAAGAGTCCGATCGAGAACTTCAGCGCCGAACCGGGCTGTTTGCGGCCCAGACGGGTCCAGAGGGCAGCCATCACGCCGGCGAAGATGATGATGAACACGGGGTTGATGGACTGGACCCAGGCGGCCGGCATTTCCCAGCCGAACAGGTTCCGGTCCAGCTTCTCCTCCGAGTACACGGCGATGAAGGTGAACTGCTGCTGGAACAGCGCCCAGAAGGCGGCCGAGGCGATGTACAGCGGGATGAATGCCGCCACCCGGCGTCGTTCCGTGCCGTTGACCTTCTTGCTGCTGAAGATCAGGGCGAAGTAGAGCACGGACGCGCCGATGGCCGCGTAGGCCATGGACATGGCCAGGTTTCCGGCATTCACGATTCCGGTGGCCAGCAGCACGGCAATGACCGCGGCGATGCCGGCGAAGCGGAGGCCGTACTTGGTGCGCTCGGCGGCGGGCAGCGGGTTGTGCACCCGGTGCGCCTCCTCGGGCAGGTTTTTGCGGCCCAGCGCGTAGATGACCAGGCCCACGGCCATGCCGACGGCGGCGGCGCCGAAGCCCCAGTGGAACCCCTGGCTTTGCTGCAGCCAGCCGGTCACCAGCGGGCCGATCAGCGCGCCCGCGTTGATGCCCATGTAGAAGATGGAGAATCCGGCGTCGCGGCGTTCGTCCTTCTCCCCGTAGAGGCTTCCGACCAGGGCGGTGGCGTTGGCCTTCAGGCCGCCGGAGCCGACGCCGACCAGCACCAGGCCCGCGATCAGGCCGGGAATGCCCGGCACGAGGGCGAGGGCGATGTGGCCGGCCATGATCAGGACGGCGGAGCCGAACAGCACCTTTTCGGAACCGAAGAGCCGGTCCGCGAGCCAGGCTCCCAGGATGGTGGAGAGGTAGACGCCGCCGCCGTACGCGCCGACGAGGCCGGCTGCCAGGCCCTGCTCAATTTCCAGCCCGCCCTCGGCGGCTGTGAAGTACATGTAGTAGAGCAGGATGCCCTGCATGCCGTAGAACGAGAAGCGCTCCCACATCTCTACGGAGAAGAGGCTGGCCAGCATCTTTGGATGGCCGAAAAAGGATGTATCGCCCGGCGTTGTAGCGGGGGGATTGGATAAATGAGTAGTGCTCATTTACTTAATGTTGACAGTGTGACGCGGGATTGTCACATTCGCGGCTGCCCGGTGCAAGTCACGCGCCCGGTGTTCTGTCCCCGTCCCACGCCCGTTGCGCTATCTGACAATGCTGCCATTCGGGGTCGATAGCAGCATTGTCTGATAGCGCAACCGGAACCGGAGGCCCGGGGTGGGGTGGGACCGGAGGCTAGCCGGCGTCGAACATGATGACCTGGCGCACCGCTTTCCCGTCGGCCAGCTGGTCCATGGCCTGGTTGATGTCCGCCAGGGCGATGCGCGCCGAGATCAGCTCCTCAACCGGGAGTTTCCCTTCCCGCCAGAGCTGGGCGTACTTGGGGATGTCCCGGGCCGGCACCGCGGAGCCAAGGTAGCTGCCCACGATTGTGCGGGCCTCGGCCGTGATGGTCAGCGGCGAGATCTGCGCGCGGGCATCCGGGTGCGGCAGGCCCGCAGTGATCGTGGTTCCGCCGGCTGCGGTCGCGGCGAAGGCGGTTTCGAAGGCGCGCGGGTTCCCGGCGCACTCGATCACGTACCTGGCCTTGACGCCCTCGTCCAGGACCTGCTGCGGCGTGTACGTTTCGTGGGCGCCCAGGCGGCGGGCGTGCTGGAGTTTTTCCTCCAGCGTGTCCACCGCAACGATCCGCGAAACACCCTGGGAGACCGCCGTGATCAGCGCGGCCATGCCGACACCGCCGAGCCCCACGACCATGATGCTGTCCTGCGGCCGGGGCCTGGCGGCGTTCAGGACGGCACCGCCTCCGGTCAGCACGGCGCAGCCCAGGACGGCGGCGACGTCCGCGGGGATGTCATCGCCGACCGGTACGGCCGAGGCGCGGTCCACCACGGCATGGGTGGCGAAGCCGGAGACGCCGAGGTGGTGGTAGATTCTCTCCCCGCCCCGGTCCAGGCGCATCGATCCGTGCAGGAGGGTCCCGTCGCCATTGCTCTTCGACCCCGCGGTGCAGGGGAGTCGGCCGTCTTCGGCGCAGTTGGCGCAGCGTTCGCAGCGGGGCAGGAAGGACATCACCACGCGCTGGCCGGGCACCAGGTCCGTGACGTCCGAGCCGACCTCGACGACGCGTCCGGCGGCCTCGTGCCCCAGCAGCATCGGCACCGGGCGGACCCGGTTGCCGTCCACCACGCTCAGGTCCGAGTGGCAGATTCCGGCGGCCTCGATCCGCACCAGGATCTCGGTGGGACCGGGGCCCTCCAGCTCCAGCTCGGAGATGGTGATGGGCCGGGAGTCCGCGAACGGACGGGGGCGGCCGATTTCCTCAAGTACTGCACCGGTGATCTTCATCGATCCCTCTCGTGTCATTTCCAGCCCGTGTGGTTTCGTGGGCTGCACCCCATGCTAGAACCCCAGCTGCGCGGCGAGCTGCAGCAGCAGCGCCTCGGAACCCATCGGCCCGATCAGCTGGATACCCATCGGCAGTCCGGCGCCCGTGGCCCCGCCGGTCCAGTGCACCGGAATGCTGATCGCGGGCAGCCCGCACACGTTCACCATGGACGACCAAGGCGCGTATTCGCACTGCTTCCGGTAGTCGCCGTCGGCGTCCCCCGTCCAGTCGGCCGCCGGCCAGTAGCCGTCGCCGTGGGCCGCCCCGGTGAACCAGCCCACCGGGCGGGGCGTCTGGGCCAGCGCCGGCATGAGCATCAGGTCCCAGGCGGCGTACTGGGCGATGGTGTCGCGCTGGAACTGGCGCAGGAACCCAATGGATTCGGCGAGTTTCGCGGGCCCGCGCTGCTGCGCGCGGCGCCGGAACGTGCGTGTCAGCGGGGTCAGGAGCGCCTCGCGCGAGGGAACGATCCGGGCATCCCCGACGGCGGCGGTCCAGGCCGTGGTGAAGGCGGCCGGGTAGCGGTTGTCGTAGCGGATGGCGGCGTCCGAGGTCTCGTGGCCGGCCGCCTGCAGCAACCGGATGCCTTCGGCGAGGGCGTCGAGCGCCTCGGGGTCCGGGGTGAAGGGGAAGATCGTCTGCCACGGACTGTCCAGGCTCACCCCGATCCGCAGTCTGGGCGGGTCCTGGGCGGCGAGTTCCAGAAAGCTGGGAGCAGGCTTGGCTGACGGATCCGAGGGGCCGGGCACCATCGCGTCGAGCAGCAAGGCTGCGTCCGCCGCGGAGCGGGCCAGCGGCCCGGACACGACCAGGCCGCCTGGATCGCCGGTGCTTTCACCCGCGGGAACCAGCCCGCGGCCGGGTTTCAGGCCCACAAGCCCGCACGCGGCGGCCGGAATCCGGACCGAACCACCGCCGTCGGACCCGGGGGCAAGGGGAACCATCCCGGCGGCCACCGCCGCGGCGCTGCCGCCGGTGGATCCTCCTGAGCTGCGGCTGAGCGCGTGGGGGTTCCGCGAGGGCGGCGCGATCCGGTTCTCGCTGTAGGCCGTGAGTCCGAATTCCGGTACCTGCGTCTTGCCCAGCGAGACCATGCCGGCGCTCTTGAGCGTGGCGACCAGGGCGCCGTCGGTCAGCGCCGGCTTGTGGTCCAGGGCAGCGCTGCCATGGGTCGTGATGACTCCGGCGACGTCCGTCAGGTCCTTGAAGGCCACCGGCATGCCGTGCAGCAGCGGCAGTTCGGCCCCATCCCGGGTGGCGTGTGCGTGGGAGTCGTCCGCTGCGGTTGCGTCCAGCAGGGCCTGCTCCGCGGTGACGGTGATGAACGCGCCGAGGTGCCGGTTTTCAGCGGCGATGCGGTCCAGGAAATGCCCCGTGGCCTGCCGCGAGGACAGCTCCCCGGAGCGAAGGGCGTCGCGGAGCTCCACGGCGGAGAGCTCGTGGATCTCACCCACGGTGACACGGCTCCACGGGGTTCCCCGCCAGCCGTCCCGGGGGACATGCCCAGTGCTGGCGCGGGCGGGTGGACATGGTGGCATTGTGCCCAGTCTTCGTGGCCGGGGGAGGGCATGTCCCCGGATGTGGGGAGCGGGCAGCCGGAATCGTGCGACGGTGAGCTGCCGTGGATCTCCTGTGCGCCATCCCAGAAGCGTAACCTGCGCCCGGGTAGGGGTGTGCCGCCGGTGGCTGGCGATACGCTGGAGGCAAACCATGCATTCTGCGGAAGGACGACCATGAGCGACTTTGACACCGTGACCGTGTCCGACATCCCTGAAGGGGCCAGTATCCTCGACGTCCGCGAGGACTACGAGTGGGTTGCGGGCCACGCCGCCGGGGCCCTGCACATCCCCCTGGACCAGCTCCCGGCCCGGCTGGAGGAGCTTGATCCCGACGAGGACCTCTACGTTATCTGCCGCACCGGGGGACGCTCTTTCCGCGCGGCCCAGTGGCTCTCCGGACAGGGATATTCCGCTCTGAACGTGGCTGGCGGCATGGACCAGTGGCTGGAAACCGGAATGCCCCTGGTGTCCGACAACGGACTCAAGCCCGTCATCCTGTAGTTGAAGAAAGAAGCGCCGATGCCCGCATCACCCGTCACGTACACCTTCCTCGGACCCGCGGGCACCTTCACCGAGGCAGCCCTGATGCAGGTCCCTGATGCGGCGGACGCCATCCGGGTTCCGTCGACGAACGTCAATACGGCGCTGGACAAGGTCCGCGACGGCTCGGCGGACGCGGCCATGGTGCCGATTGAGAACTCCGTGGAGGGCGGCGTCACTGCCACCCTGGACGCGATCGCCACCGGCCAGGAACTGCGGATCCTGCGCGAAGCCCTCGTGCCGATCAGCTTCGTACTGGTGGCCCGGCCCGGAGTCCGGATCGAGGACATTCGCAGGATCTCCACCCATAGCCACGCCTGGGCGCAATGCCGGCTGTGGGCCGAGAACCATATTCCGAATGCAGAATATATCCCGGGCTCCTCCACGGCCGCAGCGGCCATGGGGCTGCTGGAGGGCGACACGCATTACGACGCGGCAATCTGCGCCCCGATCGTGGCCACCGAACAGCCCGGACTCGCCGTGCTGGCCGAGAACATCGGGGACAACCCCGGTGCCGTCACACGCTTTGTGCTGGTGGGCCGGCCCGGCGTACTGCCGGAGCCCACCGGTGCGGACAAGACGACCGTTGTCGTGCCGCTGCCGGAAGACCGCCCCGGTGCCCTGATGGAGATCCTCGACCAGTTCGCGACCCGCGGCGTGAACCTTAGCCGGATCGAGTCCCGCCCCACCGGCCAGTACCTGGGCCATTACTTCTTCAGTATCGACGCGGACGGCCATGTGGCCGACGCACGTGTGGCGGATGCCCTGGCGGGACTGCACCGGATCAGCCCGGCCACCCGCTTCCTGGGGTCCTACGGTCGCGCTGACGGGAACCGGACCCTCGTCGAGCCGCACACCTCCGACCAGGCTTTCCGGGCGGCGCATGCCTGGGTCAGGGACATACTGTCCGGGGCATCTGTGGTGCCGGAATATCTGTCCAGGGCTTCGCCCACAGCGTAGACAAATGCCACACCAGGCACTTCCGCCCCTATGTAACTGTGCGTATGCTTGCCTGATCCATATTGGGGAAGTCCTCTATCGAGGGAGCAGGACATGGCAGACACCAACCTTGAAAATGACGGCCAGGGAATGATCGTGAATCCCAAGCCGACCGCTGACAACCAGGACTGGGACGGCGACGACGCTGACCGTGCAGACCGGCTGCGCTTTGAAGAGGAGCAGGCCATGATCCGCGAGCAGTCCGAAGCGCGCGCCGCCAAGGCCGCCGCGGAAGCGAAAGAGATCGCAGACGCGCACAAGGAAGCCGCCGCGAAGGAAGCCGGCGCCTAAGCTCCCTCGGTGCCGTCCTTGACCCGGACGAGCAACGAGCCGGGAGCAACCTGCACGGTGACTTTCGTGGCCGGACCGGACGGATCGCCGTCGACCTGCGTGGGCATCGGTTCCGCGCAGCTGATGATGATCTTCCCGGAGCGGTAATACGTCATCACCGGCAGGTTTCTCTTGTGCTTCAGCACGATCTTCCAGTACATGGCCAGCCATCCGATGGCGCTGCGCGGACTCATCACCACGACGTCCAGCATGCCGTCATCGATCATGGCCTGGGGGATGAAATCGATCCCGCCGGGGATCAGGCCGCAGTTCGCGAACAGCACGCTGCGGATCTTCCGGCTCTGTTCGGGCTGGTCGTCCAGCGAGATGGACACCTTCTTGCGGCGGCCGGGGAGGTGCCGCACGCCCGCTTCGGTGTAAGCCAGCCAGCCCACAGCCTTCTTCAGCCCGTCGCTGGTGTCGCGCACCACCTCTGCGTCCATGCCCATGCCGGCAATGACCAGGAAGGTGTACTCTGCGGCCTCATTGGTGCGGGAGTTCTCCACCCTCATCCGCGCCGTATCGATAAACCGCTGGTGCCCGTACAGGGCGGTCTGGACGCTGCCGTGCAGGTCGCCCAGATCAAGGTGGATATTGCGGGCCAGCAGGTTGCCGGTGCCGAGCGGGATCAGGCCCATGGCAATGTCCGTGCCGGCAAGAATGTCCGCCACCACCCGCACTGTGCCGTCACCGCCGCCCACCAGGACGACGTCGGCGCCGTACTCGACGGCGGCCCGCGCCTGCGAGAATCCGGGGTCCTCGGCGGTGGTATCGAAAAACCGCGGCGGCACCCAGCCGGCCGCGGCGCAAGCGCTTTCAATCAAGGTGCGGGCCTCGTTCGACCTGGCCTTGATCGGGTTCATCACCACGGCGACCTTCTGCTGGCCCAGGCCCGGACTGTGGGTTTCCTCCCACACGGCGCTGCGCGTGTGCCGGGCCTTGAGCTTGCGCACTCCCCACCAACTGGAGACGGCAAACGCCAGGACTCCAGCGATGACGAGGTAGAGCAGCCAGTCGCGCATAGTGCTCCCACACTATCCCGCCGGTGGCTGGCGGCCTGATTGCCCGGGAACGGCGGCCTGATTGGATACTCTTGTCAGGTGATCGACGTAAAAGACCTCAGCGAAAATCCGGACAAGTTCCGGGCCAGCCAGCGCGCCCGCGGCGCCGACGAATCCGTGGTGGACGCGATCATCGCCGCGGACTCGGCCCGGCGTGCCGCCCTGATCCGCTTTGAAAACCTCAGGGCCGAGCAGAATGCCTTCGGCAAAAAGGTGGCGCAGGCCAAGGGCGAGGAAAAACAGACCCTGCTGGCAGAGGTCAAGGTCCTCGCGGGGCAGGTCAAGGCCGCGTCCGCCGAGGCCGACGTCGCGCAGTCCGCCCACGGGGAACTGCTGCGTGGCATCCCCAACCTCATCGAGGACGGCGTGCCCGCGGGCGGCGAAGACGACTACATCGTGGTCAAAACCGTCGGCACGCCGCGCGAATTCCCCGACTTCGAGCCCAGGGACCACCTGGAAATCGGAGAGCTGATCGGCGCCATCGACATGGAACGCGGTGCCAAGGTCTCCGGTTCGCGGTTCTACTTCCTGCGCGGTGTCGGGGCCCGGCTGGAAATGGCGCTGCTGCAGATGGCCATGGAGCAGGCGATTGACGCCGGCTTCGTGCCGATGATCACCCCCACCCTGGTGCGCCCGGAGACCATGCAGGGCACCGGTTTCGACGTCAAGCACGACGCCGAGATCTACCGTCTCGCCGAGGACGACCTTTACCTCGTGGGCACCTCGGAAGTGGCCCTGGCCGGCTACCACGCGGACGAGATCCTGGACCTCTCCGCCGGCCCGATCCGCTACGCCGGGCAGAGCTCGTGCTACCGCCGCGAGGCCGGCTCGCACGGCAAGGACACCCGCGGCATCATCCGGGTCCACCAGTTCAACAAGGTGGAGATGTTCATCTACACCACGGTCGAGGAGGCCGCGGCCGAGCACGCCCGGCTGCTGGCCTGGGAAGAGGAGATGCTGGCCAAGTGTGAACTGCCCTACCGGGTGATTGACACCGCCGCCGGGGACCTCGGCAACTCCGCCGCCCGCAAGTTCGACTGCGAGGCATGGGTTCCGACGCAGGGCGCCTACCGCGAGCTGACCTCGACCTCCAACTGCACCACTTTCCAGGCGCGCCGGCTCAACATCCGCGAACGCATGCTGAACGAGGACGGCGCGCCCAAGGGCACCCGGGCCGTCGCCACGCTCAACGGCACCCTGGCCACCACCCGCTGGATCGTCGCCATCCTGGAGCACCACCAGAACCCGGACGGCTCCGTGAACGTCCCGCAGGCCCTGCAGAAGTACCTTGGCGGCATGACGGTCTTCCCCGTCAGCTGAGCCCCGGTTTCCCGGTCCATGGCCCCGAAAAGCGCCGCGGGGCCATGGGCGTCGACAGCTGTTCACCCCGGGTTCACCGCACGCTGTGGCCTGTGTCCTAGCGGCTGTCGGGGGTGTCTGCTCTACTAGTTAGATGACAACATTGACTGAATCCTCAGTCGCCGGCAACGATGACCGGCGAGAGAACAACCGGAACAACCCGACCACCGCCGCCCACAAGCTGATGGTGGCTCTCGACGTCGACGGTACCCTCGTGAACCACGACGGGCACATGTCCGTTCCCGTCCGCGAAGCCGCCCAGGACGTCGTGGCTGCAGGCCACCACGTCACGATCGCGACCGGCCGCTCACTGAACGCGACCCTGCCGATCATTGAGCACATCGGCATCGACAACGGATATGCCGTGTGCTCCAACGGCGGGGTAACCCTGCGGCTGGACTCCAACCTGCCGGACGGGTACGAGATCGTGCACAAGGCCACGTTCGACCCGGGCCCCGCGCTCCGGGCGCTGCGCAAGCGGCTGCCCACAGCCAAGTACGCGCTTGAGGACGAGGACGGCAACTTCCTCTCCACCGAGCGCTTCCAGGACATGACCTTCGGCGTGGAGGCAATCGGCGTCGACTTCCAGACCTTGCTGGAAGCCACCGCGGTCCGCGTGGTGGTCTTCAGCGCCGAGAACACACCCGAGGAGTTCGACACCGCCATCCGGCACATCGGCCTGGCCGGCGTGACCTACTCGGTGGGATGGTCG
>DATITT010000195.1:0-6397 GCA_035467435.1 Arthrobacter sp.
GCCGCGGCCCATTCCGCTTCCAGGGCCCCGCCCCGCAGTTCGCCCGGGATCCGGATGCGGTCCTGCAGTCCCAGCCGGTTCACCATGGCCCGGAGGCGCGCGGCATAAACCGGATCCGCGGTGTCGGAGCCGACCAGGGAGGCGGTCCACGGCAGGTCCGTCAGGTCTGACAGGGCGGCAAGGAGCAGCGCCTGGTCCTTGTTCGGCAGCAGGGCGGCGACGGCGAGGAGATGCGGCGGGTCCGATCCGTCGGCCAGCGCGGCGGCGTCACTGCCGGGCAGGGCAGTCCGGACACCGTCCAGCCCGTGCCTGGCCCGGATCCCGGCCGCAGCCGAAGTGCTGGTGCAGATCACCCCGGCCGCCGCCCGCAGCGCCCGGCGTTCCAGCCCGGCTTCGCCGTGCCCGGTGTCGTCCAGCGGCATGTGGAGCAGGATCCAGGCGGGCCGGCCGGCGGCCGCTGCCGCTTCCAGCTCCCCGGGCGCTCCGCAGGCCAGGAGCCCGTCGACAAGCGTGACCCGGCGTGTGGCGCCGTCGGCGTCGTCGTGGTCATTGGCGGCGTCATGGCCGTTGGCGCCGGCACCATCACACAGGAGGGTGGCCAAACGACGCCGGTCCTCCGCGCTGCCCACCGGCCAGCCGCCGTCGAGCGGGCAGATGGCCACGTCCACGCCCAGCGCGGCCAGCTCCCGGGCGAGGGCGGCGTTGTAGACGTTGCCGCCGGAGTTGTGGCGCACGTTGCCGGGCACCACCAGGCGGAGGCGGAGGCCGTCCGGCTGGAGTGTGTTCCCCACTGGCACCAGAGTTCCTAGCTGGCCTCGAAGTTGAGTGAGTAGCTGGCCCACGCGTCGGGGGTTTCGCGCAGGGTGACGTCCAGACCGGCCAGCGCGCGCCCGTCCGCGCCGGTTCGGATCTTCGCTGCCATGGCGTCGGCGACGTACTGGGCCAGGGCCTCGGTGGTGCTGAGTTTTCCGGCGAAGTCCGGGTGCTCGTCGAGATTCTTGAAGTTCAGGCCTTCGAGGATGGCATCCAGCACCTCACCGGCCTCACCGATGTCCAGGACAATTGAGTCGTCGTTCAGGGTCCGACGGCGGAAGGTCACTTCCGTGACGAAGGTGGCGCCGTGCATTCCCTGGGCGGGGCCGAAGACCGGGCGCGGGAGGCTGTGGGCGATCATGAAGTTGCGGCGGACGGTCAGGCTGAACACGGATTTACCTCGTGGCTTCTGTGGGGGCGGATTCGATGGCGGGGTCTTTACGGACAAAGTCTTCACTGGCCGGGTATTCGATGACATGGCAAAGCGCGTCCAGTGCGCCGTCGGAGAGCTGCTGGACGACGTCGGGGAGCTCCGCGAGGGTGGACGAACCGGTGAGGAACACGTCGAACGCGGGATCGCTCAGCAGGGAGACGGCGAGCCGGAGCCGGTCGGCGTTGGTGCGCCGGTGGCGCCGCGCGCGGGCCACGACGCCGACCTGGCTGGCGCGGATGGACAGCCGGCGGGCGTGGAAGTCTTCGCCCAACGGCACGCTGACTTTGCGGTCGGCGTACCAGGACATTTCGATGACGTCGCCGTCGTCGCCCGCGAGCTGCAGGGCGCGCTCGAGGCCTGCTTCCGAGGCGGAGCAGTGGATGACGATGTCGCAGTCCGGCAGGGCGTCGTCGGGGAGGCTGAACTCGACGCCAAGGGCTTCGGCGATCGCCCGCTTGGCCGGGTCGATATCCACCAGCTGCAGCCGTCCGAGCGGGAACGAGGCCAGGAGCTTGGCCACCATGCCGCCGACGAGGCCGGCGCCGATCACGGCGATGCGGTCGCCGAGGCGGGGCCCGGCCTCCCAGATCCCGTTGATCGCGGTCTCGACCGTGCCGGTCAGCACGGCGCGGCGGGCGGGGACCTGGTCCGGAACCACGGTGAGTGACTCCACCGGAACGACGTAGCGGTCCTGGTGCGGGTACAGGCAGAAAACCGTCCTGCCCAGCCAGCCCGCCGGGCCGTCCTCGACGACGCCGACGGAGAGGTAGCCGAATTTCACCGGGGACGGGAAGGAACCCTGCTGGTTCGGGGCGGCCATTTCCTCGGCCACGCATTCCGGGACGCGGGCGTTGTGTACGACCAGTTCGGTGCCCTTGCTGATGCCCGAAAACAGGGTGCGCACGATCGCTTCACCGGGGCCGGGGGCGGGCAGGTCCTCGCGCCGGAGCTCCCCCTTCTCGGGGCCGACGGTCCAGTAAGCGGTGGCTGTGGCGTGCGGAGCTGGCTGTTGGTCTGCGTTAGTCATCTTGCTGACGAATCTAGTCCCCCCGCCCGTGCTCGGGGAAGTGCGGGCGGCCCGGGCGCGCCGCGGGTCGCGGTCGCGGCGGCCGGCGCTCGCGGGCACGCCGGGCCGCCGTTTTGTGGATGAGCGCCCTGCTCCGGTAACCTATTCAGGTTGGTGACGTGTCCGAGCGGCCGAAGGTGCAACACTCGAAATGTTGTTTGGTGAAAGCCAACGTGGGTTCAAATCCCACCGTCACCGCCAAATGGCACGGCCCCTGCTTCCCTTATAAACAAAGGGAAGCAGGGGTTTTGTTTTTACCCCGGAATTGGTCTCGCAGTAACGCGGCGGTAACAAAGATTTCGTGGGTCTACCGGCGCAACCAGCGACCGTAACAGACTGATGTTTGGGCAGACGGGCTGTTTAAACGGTCACAACTGATGTGACCGCGCACGGCGCCTACCTGCGGCGATGCCCGAGGCTATGCACCTTTGCCCATTGTTCATACGTCGGACGTTGAGGCGCGACGTCTACGACCACCACAGTCGAGCCATGACACGGCACAGGCACCCAGCCCACGCGTTGGCATGCGACTCCTGCGGACAGCTGCCCCACCCCGCAAAGGCGCGGCTCACCCTTGCCAATGTCGCAGCGATGCTGCCGATTGAGCTTGTGGTGCATGCCGCTGTGGTCCACACGGCCATGCCATACCTGCTGAAGGTACTGGTTCTGACTTTGACTGCCACCGTGATGGTGATCTGGGTGGCCGAGCCTTCGGTCCGGATAGCCTTGCGAGGCTGGCTGCACGAGTCCGCGGCCCTGTGGCGCGTCCGCACCCTGATCGACGACGATCCGGATGGGCAAGAGAAGCTGGCCGAGGGCGTTTCCGGCGCCGGAGCCGAAATCCTCGTGTGCCGGAGCCACCATGTCACCGGCGGATTGCTGGACGAACTTGTCGTAGCCGCGCCCGATCATCTCACCCACGCCGACCTGATCGCCGCGGCCGGGGCAGGCGGCGGACGAGATGTTCGCGCGTGGCCGGCAACAGCCCTGGCCGTGGCAGACGGCCAGACGAAGGCTCTGGCCCTCGCCCTGAGGGTCGCGGAAGACCCGGACGAACTTCAATTCGCGGTCGCCGAACTGCTGGACGCCCAACCGGTCTCGAATCCCAGCAATCCCAGCGGCGACTGCACCGGCGCCAGGGACGGAGCCCCGGCCAGCGACGGGACCCTGCTGAAGGTACCATCGCCCTGGCACGGACCCCTCGGATTCTCCCGCCCGGAGGCACCGTTCACCCCCGCCGAGTCCGCCCGAGCGCACCGCCTGGCCGAACTGGCCGAACTCACCGAACTGACCCGTAGCCGCACAGTCCGCCCGCTGCCGTAGGTAACTTTGAGTTGCCCCGGATCCAGATTGGTCGGGCGCCGCGCGGAGGTCCTGAGGGTTGCGGGTTTCCCGGCCTCGCAGCAAAGGCTTCGCAGTCCCGTACGGTTCCCCTGGGTGCAGTCTCCCGCGGTGAACTCTGAATACGGCAATTCGGTTCAGACCGGTGTGACGGCCTGAACCAGGACCACCTTCAGTGTTGTTTTCATCTATCGAAATGGAGCATTGGGACGTCCGGATGAGGGTGCGTATGGAGCGGTTTGCCAAGGTCCGCAGAGACGCCCGCGTTGAGAGCTTGTCCATCCGCGGGCTGGCAAAGCGGTATCAAACCGGCAGAGACACCGTAAGGCAGGCATTGTCGAATCCTCTCCCGCCGGCGCGGAAGACGCCCGTGAGGCCATCGCCCCGGCTGGACCCGTTCAAGGCACCGATCGATTCCATGCTGAACGCGGACACGACCGCGCCGGCATGAGGAGGCATCGTCATGCCGTCACCGATGGAGAATCGTTGATGTTCGAATGACAGCTCTTGCCGACCGACTTCGAAGCGGTCGCGCACACTCACGAGGATTTGCTCTTGGGTTGACGCTCGATCGAACAACCGAGCACGTGCGGTGATACTTCCGTCCAGGACCGAAAACGTGGCGACCAGAAGAAGATCGACAGGTTGGGTGAGCCACCGTGGATTCTGGAGAAAATCTTCGAACTCGAAGGTTTCAGTGCTCTGACCTACATGGAGGTTGGCATTGGCTCCGGGGAGGAGGGTTCGCCGCGGATGTAACTGAAGGCGGCGGCCATGATGCCGGCGACGATGGCGAGGAGGCCCGGCGCAAGAATCGCGGCCACGATCACGTTTTCGCCGTTCCCCGAGGCGATCGCCAGTCCGACGACGACGGCTGTGAGCACAACCGCCCCGGCCCAGTAGGTGCGCCAGACCACCCGGATCGTTCGTGCCTGCCCGGCGTTCTTCGCATCCCATTCCCGCCGTACCCGTTGCACCTCGTAGGTGTGGGACTCGTGGCCATCCCGGAAGGACAGGATCGCGGCGTCGGCGTCCGCGGGGGTCATGAACTCGCCGAGGAGCCCGCGCACACGGACTAGCACCGCCTCCGCGTCGATCGTGTCGTTCACGCTCTCGTCGAATCCGGTGACGAGGGCGTCGATGAACGCCTGCACGTCGTCGTCCGTCCTCGGGGCTTCGCCGTCGAACTCGCCATCCCAGAGTTCACGGGCGCGTTCGGCAGCGACCGCAGCGGCGGGGTACAGGTGCGCGCGCATCGCTCTCGTCAGAGCATCGACGGTGAGATTGCTCATGAGGGCCATAGACTCATGGTGCACCCCCGCGCTCGCGCATCACGCCACGGCGGCGCTGCGCGCATCCGCCGGGCTACCCGAGCATTTCCTTTGTCCTCCTTGAACTGATGAAATGGGCCGACGTGGGCGTGATGATCGCCCGCGGAGACCTCGCCGTGGAGGCAGGCTTCGAACGGCTGGCAGAAGTCCAGGAGGAAATGCTCTGGACCTGCGAAGCCGCCCACGTCCCGGTGATCTGGGCGACCCAGGTGCTGGACACCCTGGCCCGGACCGGACAGCCATCGCGTGCAGCGGTCGCCGATGCCGCGATGGCCCAGCGGGCCGAATGCGGCATGCTCAACAAGGGCCCGTTCATCAACGATGACATCAGCATGCTCGCGGACATCCTGGGCCGAATGAAAGACCACACCCGGAAGAGGCGCAGCACGCTGAGGCGTCTCCGGGCCTGGGACCGCTGATCTCTGGCGGCTCAGCCGACGCCGGGCTAAGGCGACTGCGTGGTCTAGAAGTGGTGCTCGGAGGGCTCTGAAGCGAATTCGCGATGGAGCTGGGTCCTTGCTCCATTCTCAATCAAGGTGGGGACGAAACCCTTGATTCGTGCGTCTGCCAAAGACTCGTATTCTTCGCCGACGATACCGGCGATATGCGGCCGGGGCGCCTCCGGAAATCGGGCTGACAGGCGGTCAACAACTGTACGGACAATGGTTTCTTTCTCCGCTTCGCTCACCACGCCAGTGTGACCCGGGGCTGAACCGGCGTCAATCAATCCCGCGGATATGACATCAGAACCGCTGTGTCAACAGCCCGGGCACCAATCAGCTTCGCGAGCAGTCGGTCTTTAGCCTGACCGGACACCCCGCGGGCGCTCTCCCGAAAAGCGACAAGGAAATCAGGGCTGCAGACCCTCAGCCTTCACGTACCGGAAAGGTGCACGTAACCCTGCCGGATCACCATGTATTCAGGCCAGTGAAACTGCTTGAGAAAGATCGACCATGAATCCCAATAAAGACCTCAGGGTCAGTGTTTACAACGAGCTCCCGGCCGGAGACGAAGTCGAGGCCTGGTGCCGGGGCCGGCTTAGTCATCAGGGCCCGGTCACAGAACTGGCTCCCGCAGCGGTCGTGTTCTGGATCATGGACCACATGGGCGGTGGCCGGAAAATCCTTGACCTGGAGGATTTCCATGTCGTCCGCGCACTGCAGCCGCCTGAGTTGCAGACAAGCTCTGAACCGGAGCCCACGGCAGCCTGATTCCCTCGAACCGACTGGCTAGGGCAAGCTGTCCACGGCTTCCGGCAATGAATCCGGGCGGCGTCAATTCTGTGGGAACCGGATGTGGAACCCCACGTTCATGTGTTCGCTTCCAGGAAGGTAGCCTGTCGCGTATGGCACTCGTCGAGGCGCAGCATCTGATCAACGCCCGGGGCTCCACCGTCTGGGACATCATCACCGA
>DATITT010000196.1:0-2492 GCA_035467435.1 Arthrobacter sp.
CTCACGCAGTGACGGCGACGCACCCCGCGCGGGGTGCGTCGCCGTCGTCGTTCGGGCCGTGGTCACAATCCTCCGAGAGCGGACACCGGTGCGCCGGAAGCGCCGAATCCCTAGGATGGACACGGCATGGTCCGGCTCATCGCCGGACCTGCGGGATTTCAACGAACTTGAGGAGTGGACATGGCAGCTACACGCACCGCACACACTGTATGGAATGGCGACCTGATGACGGGCGCAGGCAACACGACGCTGGACAGCTCCGGCCTGGGCAACTTCGATGTCACCTGGAAGGCGCGCGCCGAGGCCTCCGAGGGCAAGACCAGCCCCGAGGAGCTCATCGCCGCGGCACACTCGGCCTGTTTCTCCATGGCGTTCAGCCTCGCCGTCGCCGAGGCCGGGCACACGCCCGAGGAAGTCAACACCAAGGCCGACGTCACCTTCGTGCCCGGCACCGGCATCACGGACAGCCACCTGACCGTCAGCGCGCGGATCCCGGGGATCACGGACGAGGAATTCCAGCGTCTCGCCGAGGAAGCCAAGGTGGGCTGCCCGGTCTCGGCCGCCCTCACCGGCATCAAGATCACCCTGGACGCCACGCTGGCCTCCTAGCATCTGACGCGCCCACGGCGAAGGCCCCCGTTCCCGGCTGGTCAGGGAACGGGGGCCTTCGCCGTGGGCGGGCCGCGCCGGGCCGGCGCTTCGGCCTAGTTGGCTGGCTGGCGGGCCGGCACCGGGGCGGGCCGGACCTGGCGGTAGCCCTCGCGCAGGGGCGGCCGGTCGGTGGGCAGCTCCTGGATCATTTCCTTGAGGGCGCCGATGCCGGATTCCAGCTGCGGGTCGGTCCCGGCGGCGTAGGCATGCGGCGGGAAGGTCACTTCGATGTCCGGGGCGACGCCGAAGTTCTCGACCCCCCACCCGACGCCGCCGGAGAACCAGGTGGCGTAGCGCGGCTGGGTCACCCCGGTCCCGTCAGCCAGGGCGAAGCGGTTGTCGATGCCGACGACGCCGCCCCAGGTCCGGGTGCCGATGACCGGGCCGATCCCCCGGAGCTTGGAGACCTGGGTGATGATGTCGCCGTCGGATCCTGCGAATTCGTCGGTCAGGATGATGACGGGTCCGCGCGGTGCGTGGTGCGGGTACGTCCGCGGCCGCTCCCCGCGCGGCATGCTCCAGCCTGTGACCTTGCGGCCGATGAGCTCCGCGACGAGCTGGGAGGTGTGCCCTCCCCGGTTGCGGCGGACGTCGACAATGAGCCCGTCGAGGGCCGTTTCGGTGTCGAGGTCGCGGTGCAGCTGGGCCCAGCCGTTGGCCATCATGTCGGGGATGTGCAGGTAGCCGAAGGTTCCCTGCGAGGCCTGCCGGACGGTCCGTCGGTTGGCGGCCACCCATTCCTGGTAGCGCAGCCGCTCCTCGTCCCTGACCGGGACCACGGCCACGCGCCGCTGCTTCCCGGCCTGGCTTCCGTGCCCGGGGCCGTTGCGCAGGGTGAGCTAGACGGCGCGGCCCGCGGCACCGACCAGCTGCATGGCGGGCGTGCGCGCCTCGCTCAGCTCGACGCCGTCGATCGCCAGCAGCACGTCGCCGGCCTTCGCATCGGCACCCGGACGGGTCAGCGGCGAGGTGGCAAGCGGGTCGGAGGACTCCCCCGCGAGGATCCGGGTGATCTCCCAGCCCTGGCCGGTGAAGGCGAGATCCGCGCCGAGGCGGCCCTGCCCGTTGCTGCCGTTCTCGGTGACGGCAAAGGGACGCACGTAGGCGTGGGAGGTGCCCAGTTCACCGTGGAGCTCCCACAGCAGGTCCACCAGGTCATCGTGCGAGCCGAGCCGGTCTACAATCGGGCGGTAGCGGGAGTGCACCGAGTCCCAGTCCTGCCCGGCCATGTCTTCCGTCCAGAAGAAGTCGCGCTGGAGCCGCCACGCCTCGTCAAAGGCCTGGCCCCAGACGCTGAGCGGGTCGAGCTGCACGCGGATGCGGCTGAGGTCGACCTTGACCAGCTGACCGGATTCCTCGTCCGCCTTGGCGTTGGCCGGCGAGACCCGGATCTGCTTGTCCTGAAGGACCACGACCTTCTCGCCGTCGCCGGAGAGCCGGTAGCTGTCCAGGGCGTCCACGATGGTGGTGGTCTTGCGGCGGGCCAGGTCGAAGCGGACGAGGCAGGGTGCCGCGTTCTTGTCCTCGAGGCTGGCGCGGCCCTCGCCGGTGACACCGAAAAGTTCGTGGTCGAGCCAGAGCAGGGCCCCGGCGGTGGCGGTGAGGGCCGAGTAGTTGCCCTGCGGCACCGGCACGCTGATGACGCGGTGGGCCAGGCCTTCGGCGTCGACCCGGACGGCGGGAGCCTGGTCCTGGCCGGCACCCTCGGCGGCGTCGCCGGTGCCGGCACCAGTGCCGGCGTCGGCGCTGTCCTGCAGGTCCACGCTCGGGCCGAAGGGCGAGGGAGTGTCCGCGGCGAGGGCCACGAGGTAGGGCTTGATCGGGCTCGGGAAGGACAGGTC
>DATITT010000197.1:0-2129 GCA_035467435.1 Arthrobacter sp.
CGTTCTGCCGGCACCCGGCTCGAGGCCGAACGTGCCGGCTTCCGGGCCTTCTTCAAGTTCACGGCGGAACACCCCGCGCTGTACCGGATCATCCGGCAGGCCGAGTTCGTCTCGCCCGGGGCCCTTCGGCTGCACTACACCAGGATCGTCAACGGCTACATTGAGGGGCTCAAAGCCGCGCAGCTCAGCGGGGAAGTCCGGGACATGGATCCCACCGTCGCGGCCTGGGCCCTGATGGGCATCGGCGAGCTGATCGGCATGCGCTGGGTGCTGTGGGACGAGGAAGGCACCGATCCCGCGCAGGGTGCCCGGCCGGATGTCCCGGAGGAGGTCTTTGAGGAAATGATGCAGTTCATCGAACGCGCGCTCGCCCCGACACCGGGTGCCACCCCCGGCCCCGCACCCGGCCCCGCCGTTGAAACCATTCAGACCCTGGAAGGGAAAGCCCCATGAACAATCCAGCCAGCAGCTCCAGTTACCGGACCACCGAGGTCCAGGTCCGCGGCGGAACCCTGCACACTGCCCTCTGGGGTCCCGAAGACCCGGCGGCGCTGACCATCCTCGCCGTGCACGGGGTGACAGCGTCGCACAAGGCCTGGCCTGCGCTGGCCGAGGCCCTGCCGGAGGTCCGGATCATCGCACCGGATCTGCGGGGCCGGGGCCGCAGCAACGCGCTGCCGGCGCCGTACGGCATGCCCTCCCATGCCGAGGACGTCGCGGCCGTGCTGGACGCGCTCAGCAGCGGGCCGGTGGTTGTGGTGGGCCATTCGATGGGTGCCTTCGTTTCCGTGGTGCTCGCGAACCTGTTCCCGGAGCGGGTGCGGTCCCTCGTGCTGGTCGACGGCGGGCTGCCGCTCCAGGTGCCGGCGGAACTCAGTGACGAGCAGGTCATAGCCACAGTGCTCGGGCCCGCGGCCGAGCGGCTGAACGCCACCTTCCCCAGCCGGGAGGCCTACCGCAGCTACTGGAAGCAGCACCCGGCCTTCAGTGCGGACTGGGGTCCGCTCGTGGAGGAGTACGTCGACTATGACCTCACCGGCGAGGAACCCGTGCTCCGGCCGGCCACACGCTACCAGGCGATGGCGGATGACACCGCCGAACTGCACCGCGGCCCCTCACTCCTGAAAGCCCTGGATGAGCTCGCGGTGGAGACCCTGGTGCTGCGGGCGCCCCGCGGACTGCTGGATGAGCCCGGCGGCCTGTACGGGCCGGGTTACCTGGATGCCTGGGCGGAGAAGCTGCCCGCCCTGACCGTCCGCGAGATCCCGGACGTCAACCACTACACGATCATCATGTCCGTGACGGGCGCTGCCGCCGTCGCGGACACTGTGCGGGAGGTCCTGGCGGTGGCGTAGCAGTCGGGCCGTTGCCGCTGCCGTTGCCGCTGCCGTTGCGGCCGCCGGTGGCCAGGCATTCCCGCCGTTGCCGCCGCCGACGGTGTCAGGGGGCTGACTCCAGGATCCGGCTTTTCGGGGTACCCAGGAGGGCCGGGGCCGCGGCGGCGGAATTCCACACCTTCGCCTGAAGCTTCGCCAGGAGCGCTTCCGCCTGGGCGCGAAGCTCGAAATCGAGCTCGAGCACCACGTAGTGCGGATCGTCCACCGGGCGGCTGATCCGGTGCGCGGTGACCCCCGACGCCGCGCGGTTCACCGGATCGCGGTCGAACGCTGACTTCCACAGGCCAAAATCCTTGATCCCGTGTTCTATTTGCAGGGTGTACATCGCTCCCAGTCCTTCCGTTTCCCTTGACCTGTCGTTCCCTGTCGGCGGGGATATTCCACGCTAGGCGCGGCCCGACAGCGTGCGGTATCCCAGAAATCTGGTGGGGGGCATACTGAACTCATGACCACCAGCTGGGCGCTGAGCCGGAGCCTGGAACGCATCGGGCAACTCTGCCGGGACGTGCCCGACGACAGGGAACTGCGCCGGGGAGTGCTGGCCGAGCTGGGCCGGCTGGTGCCGTTCAGCTCCTTCGCCTGGCCCCTGGCGGACCCCGGATCGGCCACCGGCACCTCACCGATGGCCAGGATTCCCTGCCCGGAAGAGCTGCCGGAACTCATCCGGCTCAAGTACCTGACGCCCCAGGGCCGGTGGACGGCCCTGATGGGAAAGGTTCGGCCGGCCACCAC
>DATITT010000198.1:0-6500 GCA_035467435.1 Arthrobacter sp.
GAGGAGGCCGCGCCGGCCGGCCACGGCTCCCAGCAGGTTGGCTTCTTCGCTGGCAACGCCCATCAGCGCGTCAATGACACGGAAGAGGCCGTCCGCGGCGTCCGGCGCGGCGAGGGCCTCCTCGATGACCGGATCGACCAGCAGGCCGAGCTGGCGGTGCAGGGCCGCGAGGACGAGTTCTTCCTTGTCGGCGAAATTCCTGAAGAGCGTGGCCGGGCCAACCCCGGCGGTCACGGCGATGGTCTGAAGGGGCACCTCGGAGCCGTGCTCCCGGAAGCACTGGCGGGCGGCGGTGATGATTTTGTCCACGTTCCGCGCGGCGTCAGCGCGGAGCGGCCTGCGGTCTGCTGCCCGGTTCATTTGCTCAGGTTAGCAACGCAGGGCCGGGTCGGGGAGGTTACTTCCGGGTATTGATGTATGTGACGGGCGCGGCCGCCGGCTCCGGGCCGTGGCCCCGCCCGGGTGCGGGACATGTCCGGGCATCATCCGGGCCGCCAGGCGTCCGGGGCTCGTGCAAGACTGGTGCCATGTTGCTTGCATTCTCTGTCGCCCCCTCAGGCCGTCCCGCCCGGTCGGCCGATGACCCGGCTGCCGGTTCCGCCGCCCTCCCGGCGGACGAGGCTTCCGTCCACGACGCCGTCGCCGAAGCGGTGCGGATCGTCCGGGAGTCCGGTCTGCCGAACCATACCGACTCGATGTTCACCACGATCGAAGGCGAGTGGGATGAGGTCTTCGACGTCGTGAGGCGGGCCACCGAGGCCGTGGGCCGCTACGGCAGCAGGGTCTCGCTCGTCATCAAAGCGGACATCCGGCCGGGCTTCACCGGTGAGCTCACCGGAAAACTGGACCGCCTGGAGCAGGCGCTCCGCGACTAACCAGGCGGCGCCGCGGGCGGGAATGCCGGGCCCCGGGTGGCCTACCGCCGGGGCGGGCCAGCTGGAAGACTGAAGGGCATGTTCGAGCATCAGCCCACCGCCCGCTGGATCGCCGTCGAAAACTTCCTGTCCGAGCTTGTGGTCTGTCCGGACAGCTCCCTGAAGCGTGCCGTCAGCTCCGCCCTCGCGGCGGGCCTGCCGCCCATCGAAGTCACCCCCACCGCCGGCAAACTGCTCAAGCTGCTGGTCCAGCTCTCCGGCGCCCGCCGGGTCCTGGAGATCGGGACGCTGGCCGGCTTCAGCACCATTTGGATGGCCCAGGGGCTGCCCGACGGCGGCCGGCTGCTCACGTGCGAATACCTCCCCAAACACGCCAGGATCGCGCGCGCCAACGTGGATGCCGCCGGGCTGGGCCACGTCGTGGAGATCCGGGTCGGGGCGGCACTGGAGACGCTGCAGGCGCTCGCCGACGAGGGTGAAGAGCCCTTCGATTTTGTCTTCATCGACGCGGACAAGGAAAACAACCCGCACTATCTCGACTGGGCCGTCCGCCTCGGCCGGCCCGGCACCGCCGTTGTGATGGACAACGTGGTCTGGGAAGGCGCGGTGCTGGAACCCTCCCTGGACTCCGTCAACGCCCCGGGCATCATCAGTGCCCTGCACATGCTGGGCGAGGACCCGCGGCTGGACGGCACCGTCATTCAGACCGTGGGCTCCAAGGGCTGGGACGGCTTCGCCCTCGCGCGGGTGCTGTAGCGGCGGTGAAGCCGCACTGCGGCGCCGGGACGGCCACCGGAGTTCCCAAAGTGCTCAGTGTGCTTAGATTTACGGAGCAGCCTGAAGGTACTGAACTGACTGAATTTGCTGAGCACTAGCCCGGCCGACAGGCGTGGACGCCGGGGGCACCAGACGCACTTCGAAAGGGAACAGGCCACCGAAATGAACCGGACCCCCGATTCCCCGCGGCCCCTCGCCGTGCGGATCAGCTCTGCGCCGGAGCAGCTGGCCGGCCTCACCCCCCTGCTGGAGGCGGCCCGGTCGGCCGTCGGCGACATCCCGGCGTTGCTGGAGCTGGCCAAAGCCGCCGCGGAAGCTGCCCCGGTGCCCGGCGGAGGCCGGACGGCCTTCCTGTGGGAGATCCTGGCTTCCGTCACGGCCGTGGATGTCGCCGCCGGACGGGCCATTGAACCCCATCTGGACGCCTCGGCGATCCTCGCCCAGGCCGCCGGCCAGCCGGCGCTGGACGGCCGGGACTGCCCGGAACTCGACGGCGTCCGCTCCGACGGCGTCTGGGGCGTGTTTGCCGCCGAAGCCGCCGGCCTGCGGCTCGAGGCGAAGCCGGCGGACGGCGGTTTCCTGCTGCACGGTGCCAAACCCTGGTGTTCCCTGGCCGCCCGGCTGGACCACGCCGTCGTGACCGCCCATCTGGACGACGGCGGACGGGCGGCCTTCGCCGTCGACCTCCATGCCGAGGGCGTCAGCTTCGAGGACCCGCAGTGGAGCAGCCGGGGGCTCCGGGAAATCCCCAGCGGCACCGTGCACTTCGACGCCGTCCCGGCCGTGCCGCTGGGCGATGCCGGCTGGTACTACCGCCGTCCCGGCTTCGCCTGGGGCGGCATGGGCGTGGCGGCCTGCTGGCTGGGCGGCGCCGTCGCGGTGGCCCGCGGCTTCAGGGCGTCCCTGCTCGCGGCGGCCGACGGCGGCCGCACCCCGGACCAGCTCGCGCTCGCCCACCTCGGCGAGATCGACCGGACGCTCACCGCCCTGACCGGATACCTCGCCCGGACCGCCGGCCGGATCGATGCCGGGGAACTCACGGACACGGGCGCCTGGAGCGAGGCCCTCCGCGTCCGCGGCTCCGTCGCCACCGCCGTCGAACGCATCCAGACGCTGGTCAGCCAGAACCTCGGGCCCGGACCGCTCGCCTTCGACGAGATCTACGGAAAGCGCATGGCCGACCTCTCGCTCTACATCCGCCAGCACCACGCCATGCGCGACGACGCCCAGCTTGGCGCCCTCACGCTCAAGGGGGACCATCCATGGTGAGCTTCAGCCATCAGGACGCCGGAACCGGCGAGGACGCCTGGGCAGCCAGCGGACTGGCAGCACTCCCGGAGCTGCCGCTGGACGCCGGGGAGCTCGCCGGGCAGGCGTTTATCGTCCTGGCCGCGCATCCCGACGACGAATCCCTGGGCGCCGGCGGGCTGATGGCCCGGCTGCGGAGGCTGGGCGCCCGCGTCACGGTGCTGTTGTGCACGGCGGGGGAGGCCTCCCACCCGGACTCACCGACAACGACGCCGGAACAGCTCGCCGCCGTGCGGCTCGAGGAATTCGGCGGCGCGCTGGCGCACCTGCTGGGGGACCCGGACTGGAGGTTCCTCGCCCTGCCCGACGGGAGGCTCGCCGACCGGCCGGAGGTGCACGCCGCGCTGCAGCATGCCATCGCTGAAGCAACTTCCGCATCGGGACTGCCCGCGGAACGCATCACCCTCGTGGCCCCGTACCGGCACGACGGCCACCCGGACCACGAGGCAGTGGGCCTGGCTGCGGCCGAGGCCGCCGGTGCTGGCGGCCACGGGCTGCTGGAATACCCCATCTGGTACTGGCTCTGGGCGGACACCACGGACCCGGCCTGGCAGTCCTGGCTGCGCCTTCCGCTGGACCCCGCCGAACAGCAGGCCAAGGCGGCGGCGATGGCCTCCCACACCACCCAGGTCCGGTCCCTGTCCGGCCAGCCCGGGGACGAGGTGCTGCTCCCGCCGGCGTTCTTGGAGCACTTTGAACGTCCGTTCGAGACGTTCGCGTGGCAGCGTCCGGCCGCCGCCGTCGGCGGCGGCTCCTACGCCGCCGCCGACGCGGAAGGCGTCTTCGACGCAGTCCACACCGGAAACGACGACCCCTGGCAGTACACCACCAGCTGGTACGAGCACCGCAAACGCGCCCTCACCCTCGCGGCCCTGCCCGGCCTGAACTACGAGGCAGGGCTTGAAATCGGCTGCTCGATCGGGATGCTCAGCGTGGAACTCGCGCAACGCTGCGCCAGCTTCACGGCCGTCGACGCGAGCAGCGCGGCGCTGGCCCATGCCGCCCGGCGCCTCGCGCACCTGCCCGCAGCCCGGACCCGCCACCTCACCGTCCCGCAGGACTGGCCGGACGGCCGTTTTGACCTGATCGTGGTCTCCGAGGTGGGCTACTACCTCGCGCACGGCGAGCTGGCTGAGCTTTTCGCACGGGTCGAGGCGGCACTTCTGCCCGGCGGCACCCTGGCCCTGTGCCACTGGCGCCACCCCATCTCCGGCTGGGAGCTCGACGGCGACTCCGTCCACGCGGCCGCCCGCCGCCACCTCGGCTGGGCCGACGCCGGTCTCTACCGGGAACGCGACTTTCTTCTGGAGGTCCTGATCGCGCCGGAATCCGGCGAGGAACCGCGGCCGGCAACGGCCCCCGTGCCGGGCACGGAGGGTTAGGCGGCATGGCCACCCATGCCCTGCCGCTGCCCCGCGGACACAGTATCGACCGGATCGCCGTCGTGATGCCCGCCCACAATGAGGACGAGCACCTCGGCCCCGCCCTGCTGGCAGTGCAACGCGCCGCCGACGCCCTGCACCGGGTCCGGCCCGACATGGACGTCAGGGTGACCGTGGTGCTGGACAGCTGCACCGACGGCTCCGCCGACATCGCCGCCCGGTACGCCACGGCGGACCGCCGCTTCAGTGCCCTCGAAGTAGCCTTCCGTAACGCCGGAGCCAGCCGCGGGGCCGGCATCCGTGCCGCCGGGATCGGGACGGCCCGCCGGCGGCCGCCCGGAATGCGGTGGACACCCCCGCCGTGGGCGGGCCGGACCTGGCTGGCCAATACGGACGCGGACTCGCAGGTTCCGGAGAACTGGCTCGTCCGGCAGCTGGAATTCGCCGACGCGGGAGCCGACGCCGTGCTGGGCTCGGTGGAACCGGACCCCGCCGGGATGGACCCGGAGCTGCTCCGGCGCTGGCTGGAACGCCATCCGTTCGAAGAGGACCACCCGCACATCTACGGAGCCAACTTCGGGGTCAGGGCCTCTGCCTACCTGGCCGCCGGAGGCTTCCCGAGGCTCTCTTCGCACGAGGACAGGACCCTGGTGCAAAGCCTCCGCAGCCGCGCCTTCACCGTGACGGCAACCGACAGCATGCGCGTGCTGACCTCCGGCCGCCTCCACGCCCGGGCGCCGCACGGCTTCGGCACCTACCTGCGGACGCTGGGACGGCACCGCCCACCCGCGGTCGACTGACGCGGACCGGCAATGGCAAGAGTCGCTGCCTTGACAGGCGTGGAGCATGGATCATGCGCGCGTCCGCCTACAGGGCGAGGTCTTCCCAGACGAAGGTCGTAGTCTCCCCGGTTTCCCAATCGCGCCGGAGGATGGCGTAGGCGACCGAAGCTACCGGCGTGCCTCCATCGACAGGCCAGCCTTCGCGGTAGTGAGCCTCTTTGATCCAGCCGCAGCGAAGGAATGTCTTACGCATCGGGATGTTATCTTCCCGGGTCTGGCCCTCAAATCGGTTGACGTCAGACATAGTCGTGAAGACGTGGTGTGCGGCAGCAGGGAGAATTTCGGGGCCCAGAGCACGGTTGCGGAAAGGTCCATCAAGGCGAAGGTCGAACAACGGTGCCCCGTCACTGAGGTCCTCCAGACGGAAAAAACCGACGCGACCGTGCTTGGCGTGGTCGATCCAGAAGGACTCGTTGTCCTCATCCCGGTATGCGCCTTCACTAATGGAAGTCTCGATATTCTCGCGCGTCGGACGCGGGCGCCCGTGGAAGGGGAATTCATTGCGCGTCATGAAGTCCACCAGAGCGTCATGATCGTGCCCGCCTGGATCAATGCTCGTGAAATCGATCGACATAGTCCTCAACCCTACTGTGGGCTCCGACGAGCAATCACAGGTTTCGGCTAAGCCTTGATCCCGTCCCTGCGGGCGTTCACGATCGGGCATGTGCACCAGCCCGACGCGGTCAAGTCCCGCTTTCTGAGAAACCCGGCTGCACGGGCGCCGCTGCTCGGAAGCCCCGGAGCCCGGGACTTCGTGTTCCTGGGGTGAAGGTGCACGTTGGTGGCCTTAGAGTTGCAACATGGAAAGTGGCATCATTATCTTAATCGCTGTGGTCGTCGCGGTAGTCCTCTCTTTCGTTATCGCGCCCTTATGGCGCCTAGATAGGCCTGGCCGCCATAAGGGCGCCTATATTCCTGTGAAGGACCGCCCGCTTAGTAGGGATGCCACGAACCACAGCGCCATCTCGGACGCCGTCGGGCCCCGTTCCAGGCGCTTTCCTGATCTGGAACGGTGATTCGGGATGGTCAATGACAAGGCCTTGCTCACTGACCGTTGCGCGGAGTTCCAGGTGACTGTTGACCTGCCCGCCAGCCGCTGCGGTGGATAGCCCACGAACATTGTCCCCATTTGTGGACAGCGGAACCGTGCTGAGCACGGACCAGCACAGCGCTGGCCCAGTCTTCGATGGTGTTACTCAGGTGGCTGGGCCATGCCGGCAGGCGTTGCACTGAGCTGCATGAACAGTGACGCCGACACAAGAATTTCTGGTGCAGACGTCTCCTGGCAATCAGTGCAGCAGGCTCCTGCAACCGAC
>DATITT010000199.1:0-1968 GCA_035467435.1 Arthrobacter sp.
ACACGTGCCGCCTGCGCCCTGGCGTGACCAGGCACCAGGCTGATGGTGCACAACAACAGCGCCATGCGGTTCAGGATCTGTTTCACGTTCTCCCCTTTTGGTTGGTTCTTCCTTTTGATTTTCTGCGGCTGTTTTCCTGCGGCCGGCTGTGCACTTTTACGGCTGTTATGGGCCCATGCTGATGGCGGCCAGCCCCGGGAAAACGGCGAACACGACCGTCAGCGGCAGGACGCCGAAAACGACGGGCACCATCATTCCGATCTCCTTCTTTCCAGCCGACTCCATCAGCTCTCGCTTGGCCGTATCCCGGACGTCCTGCGCCTGGGCCCTCAGCACATCGGCGAGCGGCGTCCCGCGTTCGACTGCCACGATCAGCCCGTCGACGAAACGGAGCAACGGGCCAAGCTCCGTCCGTGACGAGAATTCCTGCAGGGCTTCCACGAGTGGTTTCCCTGCCCGGGTCTCCGCCAGGACACGGGTGAAGTCCTTGGACAGCTCCCCCCGGGCGCTGCGGCACACTCTGTCGAGTGCGCCCGTGGCGCTCTCTCCCGCGCTGACGGCGAGGGCCATGAGCTCGGCAATGCTGGGGAACTCCGCCATCATGCGCGCTTCGCGCTTCCGGACCTGGACGCTGAGCAGATAGTCGCGCAACAGGAAACCGCCGGCGCCGCTGCCAAGCACCAGCACCACGGCGAGCAGGGGGCTGGACCGTCCGGCCGCACCGAAGAGCACGACTGCACCGACCGCCGCGACGAAACCGCCTGCTCCCCAGAGGAGCTGCTCTGCCCGGAAATCCGCTGGCGACTTGACGCTCCCGGCCCTCGTCAGGCGGCGGTCCAGGGCCGAGGAACCGGGGTTCAGCCTCCCCAGCCACGAGACGGCGTCACCGATGACCGGGCGCAGAATTCGTTCCAGCGGACCGAACGGAGTGAAGTTTCTCGGCACAGCCCGCAGCAGCCGGGATTCCAGGTTGTGTGACTTCAACTGCGGGCCGATCCGTTCGACGAAGGTGGTCGGCCGCATGAAAGGCACCCTGGTCAGCACCAACCAGAAGCCGCCGCCAAGGACCACTCCGCAGGCCACGGCAGCGGCCGTCAGCCCTGTCACCGGAGCACCCGCTCATCTGCCGGCAGCGCTCCAATGCGCAGCATGACAGCGTAGGAGACCAGGGATACGGCCAGTCCCCCCGTCAAGACGGCGGCCCCGAGCGGCGTATTGTAGGCCGCCACCGCTTCGGGCCGGCTTGCCAGCAGCATCAGGACGATCCAGGGGGCGGCCACTGCCAGCCGCGCGGCGTTGACGGTCCAGGACTGCCGGGCCTCCAGCTCGCTCCGGGTCCGGGCACTTTCGCGCAGGAATTCCGCGAGGGTGCCCAGCAGCCGGCCGAGATCCGAGCCACCCACTTCCCTGGTTAAGCGGAGCGCCTCCACAATCCGGTCGGCCACGGGATCCGCCAGCCGGTCCTTCAGCCTGGTCAGGGAGGGATCGAACTGTCCTCCGGCGCGGTAGTCGGAGCCAAAATCGCGGAACACCTGACGGAGTTCCTCGGGGCCCTTGTCACCCAACTGGATGAGGGCTTCCGGCAGCGACAGGCCGGCGCGGATCGCCGAGCGGAGGTGGTCGACGACGTCGGGCCACAACTGGCGCAGGACAGCGGTGCGCTTCCGCGCTCGCCATTTGACGATGGCCATCGGCAGCCAGCCGCCAAACAGGCCAAAACAGCCTGCGATCGGCCACGATCTGGTCACCGCAAAGAACGTGAGGAGAGTGAACGCTCCGACGCCGACACAGCTCGCCAGCAGGCCGGGGCCGCTGACCTTCTCAATTCCTGCGGAGCGCAGCAGATCCTCCAGCCGGCTCGGTCTCGGCCTTCGCTTTGCCGTCTTTGGCTGTTCCCAGGCAGACCACCAGATCAGCAGGAGTCCGGCGCCGGCGAGCACGCCCAGCAGCGCCGCCATCAGCGCGGCT
>DATITT010000200.1:0-4201 GCA_035467435.1 Arthrobacter sp.
CTGGGCCGTCACGAACCGTTCCAGATCGTAGGGATCCTCCAGGTCCTCCCCGGCTCCGTGTGGACTCACTCCTCGAACCGTGCCGTCATGTCGGTATCGCCGGCAATGGAGGCCACGACGGCCGCCGCCACGTCGCGGACCTTCATGTTCCGGTTGTTGGACGTGTTCCGAAGGATCTTGAAGGCGGATTCCCGCCCGCACCGGTTCTGGGCCATGATGGCCCCGATCGCTATGTCGATGATGGTCCTGGACTGCATGGCGGCGGCAAGGTCATCCCGGGATTCACCGAGCTGCGAGATCCTCAGGGCCAGCAGGAGGGCCCGTGAGGCTTCGGCGGCAAACTCGTGCGCCTGCTCCACATCGTCGTTGGAGAATGCCTCGACCCGCGGCGAGTAGAAGCTGACGACCGCGGTGCTTTCTCCGTCGAGTGCGAGCGGGACCCGAAGCGTGCTGGCGGATCCCTCGCCGGTGCTGCCCGCTTCTGAGGAAGGTTGCTTCCGCCGGTCGACGGTGATCCCGCAGGACACTTCGCGTCCCGGGTGGGAGAGTTCCTCCGCCGCCAGGTCGGACAGTTCGGCCAGGAAATCGTCGACGCCGAAACCCGCCTGGGTGCTCTCCAGCAATAGATCCAGCAGCGTGCCGGCGCTGCCGCTGATGTTGTGCTCCGTCGACGATACGGCGCGGTTTTCGCGCATTGCTGCCCCCAGTTCCCGGCCGCACGCTGACAAAGCGGCGGCTTTCTCCCATCCTATTGCGGAGGATCCGCCGAGGGTAGGGATGCGCCCTGCAGGATATCCGCCGCAATGTTGTGGAGCTTCGTATCGGTTGCCCTGGCGGCCAGATGGAGCAGCTCCATGGACTGTTCCCTGCTGCACCGGTTCTGGACCATAATGAGGGCGACGGCGGCGTCAACCACGGCGCGGGACTTCAGGGCGGACCGGAGATGCTCCGGGTAAACCTCCGGGGGATGGACCTTGAGGGCCAGCCGTAATATTCGGGACATAGAGACGGCGTGGCGCTCCACCTCCCGGACAGTGTCACTGTCAAAAACGCCGCTCGTGCGGGAATAGCAGTTCAGCGCCGCGGCTGAACCCGGATCCGTGGCTATCGGCACGGCCAGGACCGACCGGATGCCCTCGCCGGATACCGTGGAGGCGTAGTGCGCCCAGCGGTCGTCAGCTTCCACATCAGGAACCAGGATGGTGGTTCCATGCCGCAAAGCCGTCAGGCACGGGCCGTCGTCGAAGGCGTATTGCTTCTCGTCCAGCCGTTTCGCGTCCTCGCTGCTGCTGGCGACAGTGGCCGGGGAGCCGTCCCTTTCCACCGTGATGGCACACAGCATGGGCTCCGGACCGCCGAGGCGGGTCGCGGAAATGGTAGTCAAGCCCAGGAGGAACTCAGTAAATCCAGGACTTTCCAGCAGAAGATCCTGCAGTTGCTCGGGAGTTGGAGATGCGCCGGTACCGGAAACCATGCCGGCCTCAATCCTACGAACGCCCGAACGTCGATGACGCGCGGGCTCAGCGGTTGCGGACTCTTGATCGCCCGCCACCAAAATAGCGAAACCCGGACCCGTCAAGGCCAACATCCAGCTACCAACGACACTACGCCGTGCGGGGGACGGTGAATATAGGCGCCCCGGCCGGCCCGCCGTATGCTGGAATCCTGCGGCGATGCGCGCCGGCTGGCCTCCCGCCGGTATGGACTCCTGAGGTGAAGATGAGCGTGGAACTGCCGCTGGCTGACGAGATCACCGCTGTTTTCGCCCGAGCCACCAAGCTGCTGCTGACCGAAGAGACGGTAGCCCACGCCCTCCGGCTGATCACCGACGCCGCGACTGCGGCGATTCCCGGCGCGATCGGCGCCGGAGTATCCCTGATCAACCGTTCGGGTCTGCGGCACACGAAAGCCGCGTCCGACGCCGTCGTGGCTGCCGCCGACGCACTCCAGTACGAGCTGGGGGAGGGCCCGTGCATCACGGCCTGGGCGAGCGGTGAAACGGTCCTGGTCGAGGATCTCGCCTCGGACCGGCGCTGGAGGCAGTGGGCTCCCGCCGCGGCGGCCCTGGGAATTTCGTCCTCGGTGAGCTGCCCCCTGATGTCCGGTGGTCTTGCCCTGGGTGCGGTCAAGGTCTACTCTGACGGCGGACAGCTCGCCGGCAACGGCACGGTACGTTTGGCCGAACTCTTTGCCGAACAGGCAACGCTGTTTGTGATCCATTCCCACGCCCGCGAGGCTGCCCGGACGCTGAGCGACCGCCTGCAGGAATCCCTGGCGCAGAGGGACACGATCAGCATGGCCAAGGGACTGCTGATGGCCCGGAACGGCACCAATGATGACATGGCGCTCCGGGACTTGATGATGCTGTCGCGGCAGACAGGGAAGCCCCTGGCCCTGGTCGCGGCAGAATTGCTGGCTTCGGCCAGACCCTTCGAAAACTAACTCAGGACGACGGCATGGCCTTGGGCGACGAGGAGAGCGAGCAGCGGCAGCGGTTTGCCGCCTCACTGCGCCATGCCGACGTCAGCATGGAGGAGTTGTGGCTGAGGTACTTCACCCTCGGCGGCCACGCCGGCCAGTTCGAGGTCGAGGCCTACATCCACGGAGCCATGGCGCTGCCCCCGTTGCAGCGCGACATCCTCGCCCACGCACTGAACGAACGCCTGGATGAGCTGTACTCCGGGACGCCGCGGGCCCCGTACAGCGTCGATGCCCCCGATAGAACGCCCGATGACCCGCCCGATGACCCGCCCGGCAATAAGTCCGACGCCGGGCCCGACGACGGATCCGGCAACACGTCCGACGACGACTGACCGCCGCGTTGCTAGAGTCAGCAAAAGAGAGTGATCCCGGGCCGGCCCGCCGCTGATTGACGGGCCGGGGAAAGTGGGTGGCGTGTTCGCATTTTTCACCGACACAAGCCTGGTGGAGGCCGGACTGCTGCTCGCGACGTTTGTGCTGTGTTCGCTGATCGGCCTCGAGCGGCAGGTCCGGCAGAAGAGCGCAGGCTACCGGACCCACGTGCTCGTGGGACTCGGTTCGTGCGCTTTCACCCTCGTGTCCGCTTATGGCTTCGCCTTCGTGATGGAGCCCGGAGCCGTCCTGGACCCGTCCCGCATCGCGGCCCAGATCGTCAGCGGGATCGGCTTCCTGGGCGCCGGCGTCATCTTCAAAGGCCGGGACGTGGTCCGCGGACTCACCACGGCCGCCACCATCTGGGTCTCCGCCGCGGTCGGCATGGCCTGCGGAGCGGGCATGGTCTCCCTGGGCGTCGTGCTCACGATCTTCCACCTCCTTACGCTGTTCGTGATTGCCCCTGCGGTCAGCAGAATCCCCTCCGTGGACAGAAACCGCGTGATGCACATCGACTACGCCGATGGCCAAGGCGTGTTGCGGCAGATCCTCGAAATCGCCACCACCATGGGGTTCAGTTCCTCGATCCTGCGCACCCGGAGGACCGGGGACGAGCAGAAACCGATGGTCTCGATGGAGGTGCGGTTCTTCGGCCGCCATCCGCTGCGCAACCTGGTCCTTCCCCTGATGGACCTGCACGGCGTGGTCAGCGTGACTGTCCGGGGTACCGATTCGAGCGAAGACGACGACGACGATGACGAAGACTGAGGCGCATCGCGGGGCTCCCGGATGACCGGGACCAGCAGGGCCCTGGCGGGCAGCGTCCAGATCCGGGTGTTGAAAGCCTCCGACGCGGAACTCATGTGCGCCGCCTACCGGCGTAACCGCGAACACCTGGCGCCCTGGGAGCCGCTGCGGGCCGAGGAGTTCTTCACCGTGGACGGCCAGATGGTGAGTGTCCAGTCCAAGCTCTCGCTGTTCATCGCGGGATCCGACATTCCGTGGGTGCTGACTGAGGGGGAAAGAATTGTGGGCCTGATGACGCTCAGCGGCATCGTCCGCGGGCCGTTCCTCAGCGCCCACCTCGGGTACTGGGTGGACAAGGACTATAACGGGCACGGGATCGGCTCCGCGGCGGTCGCTTTCGCTGTCGACGCGGCGCGGGACGAGCTGGGCCTGCACCGGCTGCAGGCCGCGACCCTCCAGCACAACGCCGCCTCACAGAAAATCCTCCAACGCGCGGGTTTCACGGAAATCGGCGTCGCACCGGCCTACCTCAACATCGCCGGAGGGTGGCAGGACCACATCCTCTTCCAGCGCATCCTGTACTGAGGTGCCGGCACCCGGC
>DATITT010000201.1:0-2553 GCA_035467435.1 Arthrobacter sp.
GCCCGGGGAGGCTGCGACCTCAGGACGCGGGCGCCCGCCGCGGCGGCGATGGCAGCCGTCGCGTCCCTGCTGCCGCCGTCGACCACGATGAGTTCCGCCGCGGCTGTTTTGGAGAGAGCCGAAACGGTGCGGGTGATCTGGCCGGCTTCGTTCAGGGCCGGGATGATGACGGACAGGGCAGGCCGCCCCGGCCCCCGGGACAGCGCTTGCATACCCTGCGCGAGATCAGCCGGCCGGTCGACATCCGTGAGGGGAGTAAGCAGCGCATGGCTCAGGCCCATCGACCGCAGGATGTCAAGGGTCTGGTCCAGCACCCCGGCAGCCCCCCAGCCGATGCCGGCACCGAGGTAGGGCGCCCCGCGCCGGAAGCAGGCGGCGTTGCCGCCGATCAGATAGTAGCCCCCGTCCGCCGCCGGGCCGAACACCAGGTCATGGCCGCACAGGCGGTCGAAGGCCTCGGCTATCAGCGCGGAGCTGATCCCGGGGATGTCTGATCCGATGATGACCGCTCGCCGGCATCCCTCTTCGAATGCCTGGGCGAGTCCCTGGGCCATCCGCCGGCCGATGTCGCCATCCCCCTGGGGGCGGAAGGAAAATCCCGCACCCAGCCACGCCTGCATGCGGGTCGCACTTCCGCCTTCGTAACGGATCTCGACCGTGAGCGGCCTGGCTTTTCGAACCTGTTCCGCCGCCTGCGCTACCTGGAGGGTCATGCGCCGCTGCAGCTCCGCCGCCCCCTCGGGGCCCAGGACCGGAATGAGCCGGGTCTTGGTGGTCCCCGGTTCCGGGTAGCGGGTGAAAACGATCAGGCGTTCAGGGCCGTCGCTCATGGAAGTAAAAATGAACTGCCCCGCGGATGGCCGCGGGGCAGTTCATTTCATTTTGCGGCTGCGATCTTGCGCAGGACGTACGGCATGATACCGCCGTGAGTGTAGTAATCGATGTCGATATGGGTGTCCAGCCGCGCGGTAACCGCGAAGCGGATCTCCCGGCCGTCCGCCTTCACGGCTTTCACCTGCAGCGTCTGGCGCAGCGTGATGTTTTCGATGCCGGTGATCGTGAACAGCTCCGAGCCGTCCACGCCGAGGCTCTGGCAGTTCTGGCCGTCTTTGAAAAGGAGCGGCAGCACGCCCATGCCGACGAGATTGCTGCGGTGGATGCGCTCGAAGGATTCGGCGATGACCGCCTTCACCCCCAGGAGTTGAACCCCCTTGGCGGCCCAGTCCCGTGACGACCCGCTGCCGTATTCCTTGCCGCCGATCACGATCAGCGGGCGTGACTCGGATGCGTAGGCCAGGGCGGCCTCGTAGACGAACATCTCCTGGCCTTCGGGGAACTTCACGGTGAAGCTGCCCTCCTTCGGTGCGGCCAGCTGGTTCTTGACGCGGATGTTGCCGAAGGTCCCGCGCATCATGATCTCGTGGTTGCCGCGGCGAGCGCCGTAGGAGTTGAAATCCTGTTTCTCGACGTGCTTCTCGATCAGGTACTGACCGGACGGGTAGTGGGCCGGGATGGCCCCGGCCGGCGAGATGTGGTCGGTGGTGACCGAGTCTCCCAGCAGCATCAGCACGCGCGCCTCCGTGATGTCCGCGGGGTGGCCGGTTTCCAGGGCAAACCCATCGAAGTAGGGTGGCTTGCGGATGTAGGTGGATGCGTCATCCCAGGCATAGGTGGTGCTGCCCGTCACCTCGAGCCGCCGCCAGAATTCATCCCCCTTGAAGATCCGGCTGTACGTTTCCCGGAAGAATTTCGGTTTGACGTGCTTGGCCGAGAGCGCCTGCACCTCGGCCGCACTCGGCCAGATGTCCCTGAGATACACCGGCCGCCCCTGTGGGTCGTGGCCCACCGGTTCGGTGGTCAGGTCCTTGTCCACTCGCCCGGCCAGGGCAAAGGCCACCACCAGCATCGGCGACATGAGGAAGTTGGCCTTCACGCGCTGGTGGATGCGGGCCTCGAAGTTACGGTTGCCGGAGAGAACGGCGGCTACCGTCAGGTCTTTCTGGGCGATGGCCGCCTCGATGTCGGGCAGCAGGGGGCCGCTGTTGCCGATGCAGGTCGTGCAGCCGAACGCAACCAGGTGAAACCCCAGCGCCTCCAGGTAGGGCAGCAGCCCGGCCGCTCCCAGGTAATCCATGACGACCCGTGAGCCGGGCGCCAGCGAGGTTTTCACGGTGGCCGGGACCCGCAAGCCGTGTTCGACGGCCTTCTGGGCGAGGAGCCCCGCGCCCAGCAGGACATCCGGGTTGGACGTGTTGGTGCAAGAGGTGATGGCGGCGATGACCACGTCGCCGTCGCACAGTTTCACCTCGTTACCGTTCACCACCAGGGAGCAGGTCTTGCGCCGCGGCCGGCACTCCTCGGGCCGGCGGGTGCCGGTACCGGATTCCTGGTGGTAGGTCGAGATGCCGGCCGCATCGGCGTTGCGCTCGTGGGTGCAGCCGAGCACGGTCGCGAACGTGCGCTGGAGAGCCTGGAGGCGGATGCGGTCCTGGGGACGGGCCGGGCCGGCGACCGAGGGCTCGACCGTGTCCAGATCGAGTTTCAGCACCCGGG
>DATITT010000202.1:0-5428 GCA_035467435.1 Arthrobacter sp.
GTAACCGACATGGGAAAACTCCCTGCAAACAGTTATGGGAGGCCCCGTGAGGGGGCCTCCCATAACCGTTAGTGCCGCGCGTTCTAGATGGCGGCCGAACCGCGTTCTCCGGTGCGGACCCGCACTGCCTCGAACACATCCACCGTCCAGACCTTCCCGTCTCCGGCCCGGCCGGTGTTCGAGCTGGCGATGATGACATCGAGGATGTCGTCCGCCTGCTCGTCGGTCGCCAGGACCTCTACCCGGATCTTGGGCAGCAGGTCCACGTTGTACTCGGCGCCGCGGTACACCTCGGTGTAGCCGCGTTGCCGGCCGTAGCCGCTGGCCGCGCTGACGGTGAGGCCCTGCACTCCGTAGGCTTCAAGGCCTTCGCGGATGGTATCGAGCTTTTCGGGCCGGACGATTGCTGTGATCAGTTTCATGCCTCCACACTTTCCTTACCTGCTGCTGCGGCCTTCTTGCCGTTGGACGTTGCGTCCACCGCCCCGGCTTCGCCCTGGGCCTTGCCGGTGATGAGTTCGTGCAGCGGGGTGAAACTTCCACCGTGGCCGCCAACACCGAATTCGTAGGCGGTTTCGGCGTGCAGGCTGAGGTCCACGCCCACCACTTCCTGCTCCTGGGAAACCCGGAAGCCCATGGTCTTGTGGATGGCGAAGGCGATGATTGCGGTCATCACTGCGGAGTAGGCGATGGCTATTCCGGCCGCTGCGAGCTGGGCCCACAGCTGGGTGAGTCCGCCGCCGTAGAACAGGCCGCCGCCAACACCCTCGGCCGGCAGGGCGATGAAGCCCAGTGCCACGGTGCCGATGATGCCCGAGACGAGGTGGACACCGACGACGTCGAGCGAGTCGTCAAAGCCCCAGCGGAATTTGAGACCGACGGCCAGGGCGGAAGCCGCACCGGCGATCAGGCCGAGGCCCAGGGCACCGATCGGGCTGACGTTGGCGCAGGCCGGGGTGATGGCGACGAGGCCGGCAACCACACCGGAGGCGGCACCGAGCGAGGTCGGGTGACCGTCGCGGATACGCTCCGTGATGAGCCAGCCGAGCATTGCCGCGGCGGGGGCCGCCAGGGTGTTGACCCAGATCAGGCCGCCCTGTTCTGCCGTCGTCGCTGCGCCGCCGTTGAAGCCGAACCAGCCGAACCACAGGATCGCTGCACCGAGCATCACAAACGGGACGTTGTGCGGGCGGTGGTTGGGGTCCTTGCCGAAGCCCTTGCGGTTGCCGATGATCAGCACGAGGATCAGCGCGGCAACACCGGCGTTGATGTGGACAACTGTGCCGCCGGCGAAGTCTATGGCCGGGCCGAGGGCCTGGCCGATTGCGCCTTCCGGGCCGAACAGCCCGCCGCCCCAGACCATGTAGGCCAGCGGGCAGTAGACCAGGGTGACCCAGACCGGGACGAAGACGGACCAGGCGCCGAACTTGGCGCGGTCAGCGATCGCGCCGCTGATCAGGGCGACCGTGATGATGGCGAAAGTGGCTGCGTAGCCGACCTTGATGAGTCCGTCAGGAGTGTCGATGCCCTCCAGCCCGAAGGTGGCGAACGGGTTGCCCACTATCTGCAGGAAGCCCTCGCCGGAGCTCATCGAGGCGCCCCAGAGCACCCAGACCACACCGACCATGCCGATGGAGATGAAACTCATCATCATCATGTTCAATGCGGCCTTGGCGCGCGTCATGCCGCCGTAGAAAAATGCGAGTCCTGGTGTCATGAACAGCACGAGTGCTGCTGCCACCATTAGCCATACGTGACCTGCGGTAAGTTCCATGGTGCACGTCCTCCCTTGCTTAGATGCGATCTGAAAGATGTTGCGGAGTTCTCCGCGTGCCTCAACGCGGTTTGCGTTCTAAGAAGAGTTTGTCGGCGGCGTGTTTCGCCGGCGGAGGATTTAGATTGCCGGGTTGTTACAAGAACCTCCCGGAAGTAAATGGTGCAAATCCTTCTTGTTACGGTTATGTTTCACGCTTTCCAACATCCGCTCCCGCCCGCCCGTATCGCCAGGAAGCCACTGCCATGAGTAAGACCCCCCGCCCCGCGGGATCCCCGCCGCAGGCCGGTCCCCGGACCAAGGGCAAGGCCGTGCTGCCCCGGGACATCAAGGTGATGTTGGTGGCTGCCTTCCTCATCGCCCTTGGCTTCGGTCTCGTGGCACCGGTCCTCCCGCAGTTCGCCACTACTTTCGACGTCGGTGCGACGGCGGCGGCGGTGATCGTGAGTATCTTCGCGTTCATGCGGCTCGTGTTCGCTCCGGCGGGAGGCGCGCTGATTGTGCGCCTCGGGGAGCGCCCGGTCTACGTGGCCGGTCTGTTGATTGTTGCGGCGTCGACGGCGGCGTGTGCCTTCGCCCAGGACTACTGGCAACTGCTGATTTTCCGTGGCCTCGGCGGCGCCGGCTCGGTGATGTTCACGGTGGCGTCGATGGCCCTGGTGGTCCGGCTGGCGCCGCCGGAGAGCCGCGGACGGGTGTCCGGGGCCTATGCGTCGGCGTTCCTCATCGGCAATGTGTGCGGGCCGGTCGTGGGCGGGATGCTGGCCGGCTTCGGTCTGCGGGTGCCGTTCCTTGTCTACGCGGCCGCCCTGGTCCTGGCGGCCCTCGTGGTGCAGACCCAGCTGAGCCATGTGCCGGCGGCCTCCCGCCCGGACGGGAGCGCGGCGCCGGCGATGGAACTGCGCGAGGCACTGCGGGACAGCGCCTACCGGGCGGGGCTGTTCTCCAGCTTCGCCAACGGCTGGGCGACCTTCGGCGTGCGGATGGCCACGGTGCCGCTCTTCGCCGTCGCCGCCCTGAACGCGGGACCGGAATCGGCGGGCTGGGCACTGGCCATGTTCGCCGCGGCCAACGCGGTGGCGCTGACGTTCTCCGGCAAACTTGCGGACAGTCTGGGCCGGAAACCCATGATGGTCTCCGGCCTGCTGGTGACCGGAACCGCAACGGCAGCCATCGGCTTCACACACGATCTGCTCTGGTTCCTCGTGGCTACCGCTGTCGCCGGCATCGGTTCGGGGTTGCTCGGTCCCGCGCAGCAGGCAGCCATGGCCGACGTGATTGGCAACGAGCGCTCCGGCGGCCGGGTGCTGGCGGTCTTCCAGATGACCTCCGACAGCGGCGCGATCATCGGCCCGGTTCTGGCCGGGCTCCTCGCGGACCGTCTGGGCTACGGCTGGGCTTTCGGCGTTACCGGCGGCGTCCTGGTCGCGGCCGCCGCGGGCTGGCTGCTGGCCCGGGAGCCATTCCGCCGGCCAACGCACCACGCCGCCTGAGAACGGCCGGGTTAAATCCCACTGGCCCGCGGCCGCTGTCGTCATCAGTGATGAAACGACAGCACCGGCGGGCCAGTGGGGCGGAGCAGACTAGTTCAGGATGGCGTCGACAAAGCTCTCGGCGTCGAACGGGGCGAGGTCGTCTGCCCCTTCGCCGAGGCCGACCAGCTTGACGGGGACGCCGAGCGACTTCTGGATGGCCACCACGATGCCGCCCTTGGCCGTGCCGTCCAGCTTGGTCAGGACGATCCCGGTGATGTTCACGACCTCGGCGAAGACCCGGGCCTGGTTCAGGCCGTTCTGTCCCGTCGTGGCGTCGAGGACCAGGAGCACCTCGTCCACCTCGGCGAGCTTCTCAATGACACGCTTGACCTTGCCGAGCTCGTCCATCAGACCGGTCTTGTTCTGCAGGCGTCCGGCGGTGTCGATCATCACGACGTCGACTTCCTGGTCGATGCCGGCTTTGACCGCTTCATAGGCGACGGACGCCGGGTCCGCACCGTCGACGTCGGACTTCACGGTCGGGACGCCGACGCGCTGGCCCCAGGTGGCGAGCTGCTCGGCTGCGGCGGCGCGGAAGGTGTCCGCCGCACCCAGCAGCACGTCCTTGTCCTCGGCGACGAGCATGCGGGCGAGTTTGCCCACCGTGGTGGTCTTGCCGACGCCGTTGACTCCCACCACAAGCACGACGGCGGGTTTGTCGGCGTGGCGTTCGACCCGGAGGCTGCGGTCCATCGTGGGGTCCACCAGCTTGATGAGTTCCTCGCGCAGCAGGGCCTTGACCTGCTCCGGGGAGCGGGTGCCGAGCACCTTGACGCGTTCGCGGAGCGCGTCCACGAGCTGCAGGGTCGGCTCGGTGCCGAGATCGGCGAGCAGGAGGGTTTCCTCCACCTCGTCCCAGACATTTTCGTCGATCCTGTCCGCGGACAGCAGTACCAGCAGGCCCTTGCCGAGGATGTTGTTGGACCTGACGAGGCGTTCGCGCAGGCGGATCAGGCGTCCGGCCACCGGCAGCGGCGTTTCGACCGGAACGGTCTCGAGGCCGGCCACGTCATCCGGGACTTCGACTGTTGCCGGGCCCTCGAGGCCGACTGGGCCCGGTGCCGTGCGGTCGCGCGTCGGCGCGGGGCGGTCCTCGAGGAGTGTTCCGCCGCCGGCACCGGGCGCCTCGGGATCGTTCTCGTCACGCTTTCCGGGGTAGTTGGTGATGTTCTTCCGGGTCTTCATCAGGACCGGAATGAGTGCACCGAGGACCACCAGGGCGGCGAGAATGGGCAGAAGAATGGGGAGGAAGTCGTTCACTCCCCTAGCTTCTCACAAACCGGAAAGCCGGCGCGGAGCCCGGAAAACGCGCGCGGGCGCGCTCAGACTGCGCCTCAGACCTGGGCGCCGAGACGCTGGCTGATGACGGTGGAAACGCCGTCGCCGCGCATGGTGACGCCGTAGAGGGCGTCGGCAACTTCCATGGTGCGTTTCTGGTGCGTGATGATGATGAGCTGGCTGGATTCGCGCAGCTCCTCGAAAATGGTGATGAGCCGGCCCAGGTTGGTGTCGTCCAGGGCTGCTTCCACCTCGTCCATCACATAGAACGGTGAGGGCCGCGCCTTGAAGATCGCGACGAGCAGGGCCACCGCTGTCAGCGACCGTTCCCCGCCCGAGAGCAGCGAGAGACGCTTGATCTTCTTGCCGGCCGGCCGCGCCTCGACCTCGATGCCGGTGGTGAGCATGTCCGAGGGGTCGGTGAGGACCAGCCGGCCCTCCCCTCCGGGGAAGAGCCGGGAGAAGATCCGGACGAACTGCGCGGAGGTGTCCTCGAAGGCTTCGGCGAAGACCTTCTGGACGCGCTCGTCAACTTCCTTGATGATGTCCAGCAGGTCCTTGCGGCTGGATTTGAGGTCTTCGAGCTGGGTGCTGAGGAACTGGTGGCGTTCCTCGAGGGCTGCGAATTCCTCCAGCGCCAGGGGGTTGACCCGGCCCAGCGCAGAGAGGTCCCGTTCGGCACGCTGGAGCCGTTTCTCCTGCTCCTCGCGGACAAAGGGCTTGCCCGCCACGAGCTCGCGGCCGTCCTCGTCCACCGGGGCGCGCAGGGCAGCCCACTTGTCGGCCGACTCCGCGGCGGGCACGGGAACAGGCTGGTCCGGGCCAAACTCTGCCACCAGCT
>DATITT010000203.1:0-4131 GCA_035467435.1 Arthrobacter sp.
CGCCACCCGGCAAAGTTCTTCCACGTTCGCTGTCCAGGCTGCTGCCAGACCTGCTGCCGTCGCCTCGTCGCTGAGCTGGAAATTGGCGTCGGAAAGGCCTAGCAGGACAAAGTTCACGGCGTTTCGGGAGACGGGTTGGCCCGCGCTGACGCAATCATCCCTGACAAGCCGGGACAATTCGGTGCGGTTCAGCGGGTGCTCCCGCAGCCTGGCCGCCATGGCCAGGAACACCTGCCGGAACTGGGCGCCGGAAAGTGCCGGAACATCCGTCACCCGGGTGACCGGCTCCTCGATGCCGGGCTGCACGTCAGCCGGGGCAGGAAATCCTCGCTCGTAAACCGCTTGGCGTCGCGCCGACCACCGGTCCCGGAGCATTGCGGACGAACTCCAGGACGTCACGGACCGCTGGTGAGGCTGCCGTGGTTTTCGACTTCGCTGTGGCCTGGACGTGCTGCTGTTTCGGGGACTCGACCGTATGAATCGGCTCCAGCGTTGTGCCGTTGCGTCAGCGACGGGCAGTCGATCACGCGGAACCCGGCCCGGGTCCAGTACGTCCGGTACTTCGAGTAGACCACCGGGTTGAGATAGCAGTTGCGGATCAGGAAGCGCCGGGAGTCCTCGCCCGCGCCGCCGTCGGCCAGTGCCTCGGTCCAGTGCTTGGGGTCCTCCGCGAACCTCTTGGCGGCGGCCGGGTCCAGTGCCAGCAGGCCGGTATAGACGTTGTCGAAGTCCACGAACATCGCGGCACGGACGCCGGGCCGTCGGGACTGATGGAGAGGTTCGGTCATCGGCTCAGTGAGCCAGCAGGATGACGGACCGGACCAGATATGACCTCCCACGGCGTTGCTTTCTAAACACGAACGACGACGGCGGGAGGCTCCCGCCGTCGTCGTGGTGTTACGTCGTGGCTGTGGTGCTAGGAGGAGACGGACTCGAGGTTGGCTGCTCCGTGGTTCAGGCTGAGCGTAAACGTGCTGGGGCCGCTGGCGTGGACCGCGATGTTGCTCTTCGGGGTGTTGTGCCGGACCGAGAGGTCGTGGATCAGGGAATCCAGCTCGTGGTGCATCGTGGAACGGTCCCAGAGCTTGTGGGTGACAGAGGTGGCAGTTTCAAACGTCATTGTTCAGTGCTTCCATTCATGAATCCGGGTGTCCGGCTGCCGCACCGATGCGGAGCCGCCGTAGGGCCAACCCGGGAACGCTCCGGGACCGCTGGCGGGCTCTGCGAGCTCACCGGTTTGGCCTCATTGCGTCCACCAGGATGGATCAAACTGTTGCCGCTGGCCCTCTGATCCGCTGCTTGCACGGTGCGTCGGAGTGTCCAGGGGCTGCTGCGGCCGGGAATTTTCCGTCCCTGCCGTGCCTTTCCATAGTGCACAGCGCGGCGCGGCCGTCTCAAGCGGATGTCGCATTGTTGCTCGTGAGACTCATCACAGGTGTGGGCCAGCATGCGGGGCAGGACGGTGGCCGCGGCGCAGGACCACAGCTGGGAGGGTGTGGCAGTACACCCCTCCGGGGGCCCGTTACCCGGATTGGGTCTCCGACTCCTTAATTCTTGAGCTCCCGGTGGAGTCTGGTCCGAGCGCTGTTTTCGATCAGCGTCGGGATGTAGATTCTGATCCGTCCGGTTTCCAGAGCGTCGTATTCCTCCGCGACGATTCCTTCAATGCGGTGCCGGGGCGCCGCGGGGAAGCGGGGCTCGAGGCGGTCCGCAACCTTGCGGATGGTCGGTTCCCTCTCGGCGTCGCTCATTTTTTCATTGTGATTTAAGCCGACGCCGGCGTCAATCCACCCGCAGCTCGCCTTGGGACGTTGAACGGGGGTGCTCCGAGCTTGTCGCCGTCCCCGGCGCCCGCAGGTCGATCACACGGACCGCGCTGTGGAACGCAGGAGGACGGCCGCTGGAAGCAAAGTTCCCGCAGTCGTCCTCTCTGCAACGCCACCGCATCACGCGGAAGTGTTGGAGCCTACCTGTGCTGTCAGACGGAGGTCGCCGCGGTGATGGCAGCGAGGGCGCCGGTGTCCGCGTTCTCCGACGGGCCCTGCAGGTAACGCGCCAGGCTGTCATCCATGGCGTTGATCCAGCGCGTGTGGTGCCGCGCAGCCATCGTGCCGGTCATCACCGAGCGGTGCACGTTATCCCGGTACCCGAGGATGTTGTCCTGCTTGTCGCGCATCCACTGCTTGAACAGCGCGGAAACGGTGTCCAGATCGAACTCCGGGTAATCCGTCAGTGCGATCAGTTCCCGCAGGTAGTCCGTCTGGTAGTCCGCCTCGGCATCGTGACTCGCCAGGGCAGCCTGCCGTTCCAGCCAGACGGTGATGTCCGCGGCCCGCCCAGCGGCGTCCGGCAAGGCGATGCGGCCGAGCATCACGTCGCGGGCGAACCAGGCCTGCGCGTCGAACATGTTGAAGGTGTAGTACTGGTCCTGCGCGCCCAGATAGAACAGGTTGGTGTTGTCCTGCCACACCACGCCCTTGTAGAGGTGGTCCGGGTAGAGCACGTTGCGTGACTTCAGCGACAGCTCGCTCGGCAGGAACGGGTACTTGTGCTGGTAACCCGTGCAGAGGACGACGGCGTCGAAGACGCCGGTGGTTCCGTCGCTGAAATGCGCCGTGCTGCCTTCAAACCGTGTCACCAGGGGGCGTTCCGTCGCGTTCTCGGGCCAGTCGAAGCCCATCGGGGCGCTGCGGTAACTGAAGGTCACGGACTTCGCGCCCATTTTGTGGGTCTGCATGCCGATGTCCTCGGCGGAATAGCTGCTGCCGATCAGCAGGACGTTTCGGCCGGCGAAGCGTTCCGCGCCGCGGAAATCGTGCGCATGCAGCACCTCTCCCGGGAAGCCGCCGATGCCCTCAAACTCGGGGACCTGCGGGAAGGAGAAATGGCCGGTGGAGACCACCAGCTTGTCAAAGACGTGGGTCTCGGTGGTTTCGGTGACCAGATCCTCGACGGTCACGGTGAATTCCTGTGCCTGTTCGTCATAGGAAACCCAGCGGGCCGCCGTGTTGAAACGGACGTACTTGCGCACGTCGGATTTCTCCACCCGGCCCTTGATGTAATCGAAGAGGACCTCGCGCGGGGGATAGGACGAGATGGCCCGGCCGAAATGCTCGTCAAAGGTGTAGTCCGCGAACTCCAGGCACTCCTTCGGTCCGTTGGACCACAGATGCCGGTACATGCTGCTGTGGACGGGTTCGCTGAAGGCATCCAGGCCGATCCGCCAGCTGCTGTTCCACTGGCCGCCCCAGTCGTCCTGCTTTTCGAAGCACATGATTTCCGGGATGCTGGCGCCTGCCTGCCGTGCCGACTCAAATGCCCGCAACTGTGCCATACCGCTGGGGCCAGCCCCGATGATTCCGACTCGCATTGACATGCCTACTCCTGTTCGTTGGATCTTCTCCATCAGATTCGACGCTCGGAATGCACGAGGTGGCCGTGAGGCACACCTGCGTACCGCAGGCGGCGCAAGGCGCACGGCGGTTAACGGCTTCTTCAATGACACTGCCGGCGCGGCTGCGCGCCGGGCCTCGATAATCAATCCCTGCGGGCCTGTGCCTGCAACGGGAGAAAGGGCAATGGGTGTCTGTTGTCAGCAGGAAAATGGTCCTGCATAACTGTTCCGAGCGGTCCGCCTACGATCCAATAAGGTCGGCGGTCCTCTTGTATTATGCTCATCCGGGCTGTGGATAAGTCAAAAGGAGGCAGCTGCGGCAGCCGCGACGGCCGCCCATCCATGGCAGCGTGCACCCCCGGCTAGGGCACCTGCCCGGCATGGTTCAGGGTGCGGACTGGGCGGCTGTCGCTTCCTGGGCCCGCTGGTAAAACCACTCGATGTGCTCGCGCAAAAGGCGGGCGGCAAGCTCGCCGTCGTGCGCCTGGACGGCATCAAAAATGCCGTGGTGCTGCCTCCGCCGCACCGACAGGACCTCCGGCCTCGCTTCCCTCGCGTCCATCGCACCCTTGACGTAGCCGACGTTGGAGCCGCTCAGGGATTCCATGATGGTGGCGACCACGGCGTTCCCGGCGAGCGAGCTCAGGGCGACGTGGAACCGGGCATCGAGTTCGTGGAACGTCGCGCGGTCAATCTTCGGATCGTCCATGGCGTGGAGCAACCGGGCGGCCTGCTCC
>DATITT010000204.1:0-5323 GCA_035467435.1 Arthrobacter sp.
ATGGCGATGCCAACAACCGCGAACATGGCCCAGGGATGGACGCTCCAGTGGAATATGGAGGTTGCCATTGCGGTCTGGATCGCCTCCGGGGTGACTCCCGATACCGTGCCTGGCGGCGGTGCGACGTAGTGGTAAAGCGGTTCGGCCACGCCGTAGAAGACAAGTCCGATGCCCATGCCCGCACTGAACATCATGGCGATCCAGGAGACGGTCCGGAACTCGGGTTTTTCGCCGTCTCTGCCGAGAGGGATATTGCCAAAGCGCCCCAGCGCCAGCCACAGGACAAAGATGACAAAGAGGGACGCCAGGCTTACGAAAATCCAGCCGGTGTTTTCGATGACCCATGCCAGCGCCGCGGTAGAAGTCGCACCGAGGGATGCGGAATTGGTGAAGCCCCAAACCACAAAGGCCAGTGCCAGGGCTCCTGTCACTCCGAAAATGACCTTATCCAGCCCTTCCAGCGAGCGGTCCGGACGCCTGGAGGGTGAAAGATCCGTTTCGCTCTCCCGCAGTTCGTGCAGAATCTGCTCGTCGTTTTCGCGCCGCCCGGGCTGCTCCGCATCGGTGTCATTGTCGGGAGCAGAAGAGTCATTGGTGTCGTCGCGAAGAGAGGCTCCAGTGTTTATTGCCATGAACGATTCCTTTGATGGATGTATAGGCGGTTAGAAGTGGCCGTCAACAGTCAGCCCGGGGGGAAGGTTGGGGACATCCGTGGATTCGGTGACCAAAATGTCGCCGTCGATCACGGTTACTTCGTGGGAGCGGACCGGCAGCTTGGCCGGCGGAGCGTCAACGCTTCCCGTGCGGAGGTTGAACCTGGAGGCGTGCAGCGGGCATTCGACCCAGCAGTCCTCCACCCAGCCGTCCGCCAGGGAAGCGTCCTGGTGGGTGCACGTGTCGTCAAGGGCAAAGAGTTCGCCTTCCTCGGTGTGGAACACGGCGATGGGCGGCGACGTGTTCAGCCGCAGCGCTTCCCCGGGTGCCAGTTCGCTGAGCGGGCATGCCTTGTGCATGGGTGGACCTCTACTTCGTTCGGGGATCCTGAGAGATGCGTTGTCCGCCGCGGAGTTCCGTAGTGAACAACACGCATCGCGATATGCAACAGAGTGCGGTAGCTCACAGGGCTTGTCAAGGCTTTCCCTTCTATTGCGGACCCCCTCCTTCTTCTCCGAGCGGCTCTTGACAGTGCCCGCGGTGTAGCCCACGCTGTTGCATATGGCGATTGTTGTTGCGTAGGAAGCAATTGAAAGAGGATGTCGAAATGCAGACGCTTGCAATTGTGGGAGCCTCCCTGGCAGGCCTGTCCGCCGCCCGGGCGGCCCGCGCCCAGGGTTTTGACGGACGGCTCGTCATTATTGGCGACGAGCCACACCGGCCGTACGACCGGCCGCCGCTGTCGAAGGACTTCCTGCTCGGCACGGTCGCTGCGGCTGACCTCTTCCTGGAGTCCGACGCCGAGGAGCTCGACGCCGAATGGGTGCTGGGTTCTGGAGCTGCTTCCCTGGACGCCGCTTCGCGGACCATCCGCCTTCAGGACGGCAGCACCGTTGAGGCGGACGGCATCGTTATTGCCACCGGCGCGAGAGCGCGGCAGTTGCCCGTGCTGGCCGGGTTGAGCAATGTATTCACGTTGCGCACCCTCGCGGACGCGCAGGGCCTTGCCCCCGAGCTGGTGCCTGGAAGCAGGATGGCCGTAATCGGTGCCGGCTTCATCGGCGCCGAGGTGGCCTCCGCTGCGGCCTCCCGGGGCATGGAAGTCACCATGATCGACACCAAGCCCGTGCCGTTCGCCGCCCAGCTGGGTACGGAGATGGGCGGCGTAGTGGCCGGACTCCACGCCGCCCACGGGGTGGAGCTCATTTCCTCGGCCGTCATAGAGGACTTCTACAGCAGCGAAGGCAACGTAACCGGCCTCCGGCTGGCCGGCGGACGCTACGTTCCCGCCGACGTCGTGGTGGTTGGCATCGGAGCGGAGCCCAACACCGGGTGGCTGGCGGGCTCCGGCCTGGAGCTGTGTGGCGGCGTCGTGTGTGACGCCATGGGCCGCACCAACGTTCCGGGCATCGTGGCTGTCGGGGACTGCGCGGCCTGGTTCGACCAGGCAGCGGGTACGCACCGCCGGATCGAGCACTGGACCGGCGCCCTGGAGCGCGCTGCCCTTGCCGTTGAGGCGCTGCTGGACGCTGACGCCGCGCCGAAGCCGTCCAAGCCGCACTATTTCTGGTCCGAGCAATACGGCGTCAAGCTGCAGTTCGCCGGCCACGCCGCAGGCTACGACCGGCTGGAGATCGAAGCCGGCGACACCCTCACGCACAGCTGCCTCGCCGTGTACTACCGCGGGGATATCCCGGTGGCGGTCCTCGGCCTGAACCAGCCGAGGCTGTTCACCAAGTGGCGGCGGAGCCTCGCGGCGCCGCCTGTCGTGCAGGACGCTGCCGCACTGGTCATTGCCTGATACTCCTGTTGTTCAGAAAAACCGCCGCCCCTAGATGAGTTCTCGCTGTCGTTGTTTGTTGATCTTTTGTTCGTTAGGAGGACAAATTGTCTGTTGAGGTAAGTGCCCCGAGTCTGATTCCTACGCTGCCCGGCTACACCTATGTGGATCCCGCCGTGTTCCGGGCTGAACAGGAACGCATTTTCGAGCAGATGTGGTTCTGCGCAGTGCGGTCCGCTGACCTGGACAAACCGGGCGCCTGGCGGACGGTGCAGGTGGGCCGGGAAAGCGTGCTGATCAGCCGCACCCGCAAAGGCGGCATCCGCGCTTTCTACAACGTGTGCCGGCACCGGGGCGTCAAACTGTGCATGGAGGAACAGGGCGAAGCTGCGCGCTCATTCCAGTGCCCGTACCACGCCTGGACCTACGACTTCGAGGGCAAGCTCATTGCGGCTCCCAATCTGACCAAGATGCCGGATATCGACCGGGACGAGTACGGCCTCGTGAAGGTCCACACCCGCGAATACTTGGGCTACGTGTGGGTGTGCCTCGCGGACGGGCCGCCGTCCTTCGAAGACGACGTCATGGGAGCCATCGAGGAGCGGCTCGGCGACCTAAAGGCGATCGAAGGCTATGACGTGGCCAACCTCAGCCTGGGCCGCCGCATCCGCTATGACGTCAAGGCAAACTGGAAACTCATCATCGAGAACTTCATGGAGTGCTACCACTGCGCCACCATCCACCCGGAACTGACGGAGGTCCTGCCCGAGTTCGCGGACGGCCTGGCCGCCCAGTACTTTGTGGGCCACGGAGCGGAGTTCGGTGAGGACATCAAGGGCTTCACCGTGGACGGCTCCGAGGGCCTCGACTTGATTCCGGGAATCGAGGAGGGCCAGGACCGCAAGTACTACGCCATCACCATCAAGCCCACGGTATTCGTGAACCTGGTCCCGGACCACGTGATCATCCACCGCATGTTCCCGATGGCCGCGGACCGCACCATCGTGGAGTGTGACTGGCTGTACGTGCCCAGCGTCGTAGAGAGCGGCAAGGACGTCAGTGCCTCCGTGGAGCTGTTCCACCGCGTCAACCAGCAGGACTTCGACGCCTGCGAGAGGTGCCAGCCCGCCATGGGCTCGAAGGTCTATGCCAAGGGCGGCGTGCTGGTGCCGAGTGAGCACCACATCGCGGCGTTCCACGACTGGGTGCAGCAGAAGGTAGGGGACGTCACCCCGGGCGCCTGAAACCCGGCCAGCCGTAACCGGTGGTTGGGTTCCTCGAAACCGTGGTTTCCGCGAACCCAACCACCATTTTGGCGTCAACGCCCTGTGTAGCCCATTTTTGCACTGATCTGTAACCCGGCCTGCTTCAACGCCTCGAGGAGTCCCGGCGCCTTTTCCGGATCAAAACGGAAGGCCGGCCCGGAAATACTGACCGCCCCGATCACTGCGCCCACATGGTTGTACACCGGTACGGACATTGAGTTGAGGCCGATTTCGAACTCTTCGCGGACCACGCCGTAGCCGTCGCGGGCGACGTCAAGCAACTGCGTTTCGAGCTTGTTCCGGTTGGTGATGGTCCGCGGCGTCCGGGCCGGAAGCCCGGTCTCTTTCAGGACGCGGTCCCGTTCGTCCGCGGACAGCGCCGCCAGCAGGACTTTCCCGCTCGACGTCGCATGGAGCGGCGTCAGGCCGCCCACCCAGTCATAAGTAGCCAGCGTTGACGGACCCATGGCCTGGTCCACGTTGACGGCGAAGTTGGAGCGCAGGACGGCGAGGTTTACTGTCTCCTTGAATTCCTCGGCAAGGCTTTCCAGCACTGGCCGGGCCTCACGGACCAGGCTGAGCCGCCCGGGAATGGAGCTTGCCAGCCTCAGGATGCCGAAGCCCAGCTGGTACTTGCCGCGCTCGCTGTTCTGCTGGACCATTTCCCTGCTCACCAGCGAACCGAGCAGCCGGGAGACAGTGGACTTATGGATTCCCATCTCCACGGCGATTTCGCTCACGCCCGCATGGCCGTCCCTGGCCAGGATCTGCAACACCGCGAGGGCCCGGTCCACTGACTGGACACCGCTGGGCTGGCCCGCCTCCGCGTCGACGTCGGGTTCGGGGTCGTTCTTCGAAGCCATGATCCATACTCTCAAGTAGTTTCTGCGCCCTGCTTACCCGCCCCAGGGCCGCCTGGAGCGTCCTCTCGGTTAGTGGCACACCTTCGATTCTATGCCGTCAGTCGTGGGGGCCTGCATTGCGGTATGCGCCTGGATGTCAATGCAGCTCCCGGCGCATCAGCACGCGGGGAAAGCCGTTGAGCACGGAGCCGGTGCTGGAAACCTTGGCGAACCCGGCCTCTTCGAAGAGCTTCCGGGTGCCCACGTAGGCCATGGTGAGGTCGACGTGTTGGCCCCGGTTATCGACCGGATACCCTTCGATGGCCGGCGCGCGGTAGCTGCGGCGAAGTCGACGGCGCCCTTCAACAGCTGATGGGAGATTCCCTTGCCGCGGTGCCCAGGTCGCACCCGTATGCACCACACCGACCACACATCGAGGTCATCCACGTGGGGGATCTTGCGGTTCCGGGCAAAGCTGGTGTCGGCGCGCGGATGGACAGCCGCCCAGCCCACCACTTCGTCGCCCTCGTATGCGAGCACGCCGGGCGGCGGGTCCTGGGCCGTCAGCTGCTTGACCAATTCCCCGCGCTCCGGGCCGCGCAACTCCAGGTTCTGCCTGGAGGGGATCCGGTAGCTCAGGCACCAGCACACGTTGGCATCTGGCCGCTTGGGACCCACCACTGCCTTCACGTCCTCGAACTGCGTCGCCGGACGAACTTCGATTGCCATTCCGCGGAGTCCTTTCGTTCCCGATTCCGTTCCTGGGCCGGACGCTTGGCCCG
>DATITT010000205.1:0-7891 GCA_035467435.1 Arthrobacter sp.
TTCACTGCGCTGGACAGCTGGGTGAACCTGAACCTGGTGGAGACGCGGACGTTTCCCGGCGGCGTGGTCCTGACCAGGTACGAGACGAGGCGCTGAGCGCGATTCCGCTGCACGGTCGGGGAAGTACATCCACCACCAACCGCCCCAGCACACGTCGACGGCGTGCGAATCACGGCAACCAACTGAACCCGGTCCGGTTTTCGTCCGTGGGAGTAGAGTCTGTGTACCTCATCCTGAAGGGACAGGGGCAACTGATGATGCTTGAGGACTGGACCCCGTTGATACCTTGATGGAAGTCATCGTCGTGGTTGCCATCGCCACCTTCAGCCGGGCAGCAATCAAGGCGCGGCAACGGGGCCGTGGCCACCTCTGACTGCGACCGAAAGTGGCCAGTTTGGCCGGTGAGGCGAATAGTTGGCCAGCGCGGGAGGACCACAGCCGGCCCCGTTCCCGCTACTCGACGATGGACATCGGCAAGCCGCCCCCATGTACCAAAGGCGTGATGCTGTCGGGCTGCCCGCCGTCCGCGGATGCCCGGAACGTCGCCGTCTGCGCCAGCGAGTATCCGGACGGGACGTTGCTTGGCCCCTTCGCCGCCGAGGCCTGGCGTTCCTCGGTCAATTCCTTGAAATGGGCGCTCGCTTCCGAGCCGGTCACCTCGATTGACTCCACCGTGATCGCCGTCGAAAAGTCCGTGTACCCGAAGCCCATCGACTTGAAGCCGGCCTTTGACCGGGCCACCACCGGAAGGTCCCTCACGCGCTTGGCCCGGTAGGCCGCCGTCGACTGCGCGTCGCCGAGGTGCGGCGCCGGGGGAACGTCCAGGGCAGTGCCGTTGCGGTCCTCGACGGCAATCTGGATGATGGCCGAAAGCTCGGAGGACGACGGGCTCGTCACAGTTGCTGCGGGAGACCCGGCAGTGAGCGGTCCGGCTACAGGCTGGCACCCGGAAAGGGCAAACCGAGCAGCAGCCAGTCCTTCCCTAAGTCCCGGCCGGGCCCGGTCGGCGCCGGTCAGGCCCTGGTCTGTGAACGTCTTCTCCGACGACACCCCAGTGCAACCAGGGCATTCTTCCAGGCGGTTAGGTCTTGGTCGTTCGTGGATACGCGGCCCCCATCAGGGTGTCCGAGACACCTGGACGAGGAAGCGGTCGTCGTCGCCGACGCTCTGGGCGAGCAGTGTGGAACCGGCGATCGTCGCCGAGGACCAGCCGAGGCCGAGCAGCACCAGGCCGCCGGCGCTCCGAGGGTCACGACGGTGGTGACAGAGCCGGCCCAGGCGGTCGAGCCGGAGAGCTGGACGGCCAGCAGGGATCCGACGGACAGGCTGGCGCCGCTGTGGAGCTGCGCGGTGCCGGGCCCCCAAACGGAACGGCGCCGGACCCGTTGCGGGTCCAGCGCCGTACCGTTGACTGCTGCAGCGTCGGAGATTTTCACGGTCCGAACTTAGCCGGACCGTGAGGGTCTACTCGGCGTCGGTCAGGCTCTTGCGGGAGTCCTCTTCGAGCCGGGCGTCGATCTTCGACTGCGCGGCCTTGGAGCTGACCAGGCTGGCAATCACCGCGACGATGATGGTGCCGATGATCACCCCGAGCGAGACGAAGGTCGGGATCTCGGGGGCCCATTCGATGTGCTGGCCGCCGTTGATGAAGGGCAGCTCGTTGACGTGCATGGCGTGCAGGATCAGCTTCACGCCGATGAATGCGAGGATCACCGAGAGTGCGTGCTTGAGGTAGATCAGTCGGGTCATCAGGCCGCCGAGCAGGAAGTACAGCTGCCGCAGGCCCATCAGGGCGAAGATGTTGGCGGTGAAAACGATGAACGCGCTCTGGGTCAGGCCGAAGATGGCCGGGATGGAGTCCACCGCGAAGAGCAGGTCCGTCAGCCCGATGGTCACGAAGACGATCAGCATGGGGGTGAAGACCTTCTTGCCGTCCACCACAGTGCGGATCTTGTTGCCGTCGAACTTCTCCGACATCGGCAGGACCTTGCGGATCCGGGCGATGAGCGGGTTTTCCATGTCCTCCTCGTCCTCACCGTCGTCCTGGGCCTGCTTCCACGCGGTCCACAGCAGGAAGACGCCGAAGATGTAGAAGACCCAGCTGAACTGTTCGATCACGATCGCGCCGAGCAGGATGAAGATGCCACGGAGGATCAGCGCGATGATGATGCCGACCATCAGGACTTCCTGCTGGTACTTACGGGGTACCGAGAAGCGGGCCATGATGATGATGAAGACAAAGAGGTTGTCGATGCTGAGGCTGTATTCCGTCACCCAGCCGGCGAGGAACTGCCCCCCGTACTCGGGGCCGGTAAAGGCGAACATGGCACCGGCGAAGACCAGTGCGAGGGCGATGTAGAAGGAAACCCACAGCCCGGCTTCCTTCATGGAGGGTTCGTGCGGACGTTTAAGGACCAACAGCAGGTCAATGGCCAGGATGATGCCGAGAACGACAAAGGAGCCGATCTCAAACCAGACGGGAAGTTCGGGCACGAAGATACCTTTCGCAGGGTGTGACGGTGCGGTGTAAGTCTCTCCGACTGGCCTGAGTGTCCGGTACTACGTACCCGGTCCTGCCTGGCTGCCCGCTACGCCCGGCAGGGCATCTGTGCCGTGCGTGTTGACGATCGTAGCGCTTGGGATACTCCCCTACGTCCGGCCAACATTACCCTAGGCGTGCCCTGCGGACTGCATCTGGCGCAGCTCCTTCTTGAGCTCCCCCACCTCGTCCCGGAGCCGTGCGGCGAGCTCGAACTGGAGCTCCCCGGCGGCGGAATGCATCTGTTCGGTGAGCTGCTGGATCAACCCCACCAGGTCCTCGGCCGGTGCGGCTGCCAGGCCGTCCGCGCGGATCTTCGCCGCGCCCTTGCCCTTGCCGCGGGCCTTGCCCGCGTTGGCGAGGAGTTCGCGGGTGTCGGCGTCCTCCTTGGCGATCTGGTCTGTGATGTCGGCGATCTTCTTCCGCAGCGGCTGCGGGTCGATGCCCTTTTCGGTGTTGTAGGCGACCTGGATCGCGCGGCGGCGGTTCGTCTCGTCGATGGCGTGGGCCATGGAATCGGTGATCCGGTCCGCGTACATGTGCACCTGGCCGGAGACGTTGCGGGCGGCACGGCCGATGGTCTGGATCAGCGAGGTGGACGAGCGCAGGAAACCTTCCTTGTCCGCATCCAGGATGCTCACCAGCGACACCTCGGGCAGGTCCAGGCCCTCCCGGAGCAGGTTGATGCCGACCAGAACATCGAAGACGCCCATCCGCAGCTCCCGGAGCAGCTCCACCCGGCGGAGCGTGTCCACGTCCGAGTGCAGGTATTCGACCTTCACGCCGTGGCCCAGCAGATAGTCGGTGAGGTCCTCGGCCATCCGCTTCGTCAGGGTGGTGACCAGGACGCGCTCGTTCTTCGCGGTGCGGGTCCTGATCTCTCCGAGCAGGTCATCGATCTGGCCCTTGGTGGGCTTGACGACGATCTCGGGGTCAATCAGGCCGGTGGGCCGGATGATCTGCTGCACGAAGCCGTCGGCCTTGCCGAGCTCGTACTTGCCCGGGGTTGCGGACAGGTACACCGTCTGGCCCACGCGGTCCTGGAACTCATCCCATTTAAGCGGCCGGTTGTCCATCGCGGAGGGCAGCCGGAAGCCGTGGTCGACGAGGTTCCGCTTGCGGGACATATCGCCCTCGTACATGGCTCCGATCTGCGGGACGGTGACGTGGGACTCGTCGATCACCAGCAGGAAGTCGTCCGGGAAGTAGTCGATGAGGCAGTGCGGGGCGGTTCCGCGGGCACGGCCGTCGATGTGCGAGGAGTAGTTCTCGATGCCGTTGCAGAAACCCATCTGCTGCATCATTTCCAGGTCGTAGGTGGTGCGCATCCGCAGGCGCTGCGCCTCCACGAGCTTGTTCTGGCTCTCCAGGACCTGGAGCCGCTCGGCCAGCTCGTCCTCGATCCGTTTGATGGCCCGGCCCATCCGTTCCGGACCGGCCACGTAGTGCGAGGCCGGGAAGACGTACATCTCGGTCTCATCCCGGATGATCTCCCCGGTGAGCGGGTGCAGGGTGTAGATGTTCTCGACCTCGTCGCCGAAGAACTCGATCCGGATCGCAAGCTCCTCGTACATGGGGATGATTTCCACGGTGTCGCCGCGGACCCGGAACGTGCCGCGGTGGAAGTCCATGTCGTTGCGCGCGTACTGCATCGAGACGAATTTGCGGAGCAGGTCATCGCGGTTCATTTGGGCGCCCTTGCGGAGCGTCACCATGCCGGCGATGTACTCTTCCGGCGTGCCCAGGCCGTAGATGCAGGACACCGTGGCCACCACAATCACGTCGCGGCGGGTCAGGAGCGCATTGGTGGCGGAGTGCCGGAGCCGTTCGACTTCCTCGTTGACCGAGGAGTCCTTCTCGATAAAGGTGTCCGTCTGCGCCACGTACGCCTCGGGCTGGTAGTAGTCGTAATAGGAGACGAAGTACTCCACCGCATTGTTGGGCAGCAGTTCGCGGAATTCGTTGACGAGCTGAGCGGCGAGGGTCTTGTTCTGCACCATCACGAGGGTGGGGCGCTGGACCTGCTCGATCAGCCAGGCCGTCGTGGCGCTCTTGCCGGTGCCGGTGGCGCCGAGCAACACCACGTCCTTCTCGCCGTTCTTGATGCGCTCGGTCAGTTCCGCGATCGCGGCGGGCTGGTCACCCGCCGGCTGGAACTCGCTGATGACCTCGAAGGGCGCCACGACACGGTTGATCTGCTGCGCAAGACTCATGTATCTAATCTACCGCCGACCCCCGACAGGGGTGTCCTGATTCAGCTTTGGGCGGTACGGTCCGGACCGGTCCCCGGCCCGGGGTTCGTGTACGACGGCGGGTGCCAGCCGGTGCGCTGCACCCACGCCTCCATCCGAGGGGCCGCGTGCCCGGCGAACCAGGCTTCTTTGTCGGCGGCGTAGCGCGCGGTGGATTTGTCGACGCCGTGCAGCTTGGCGACCCTGCGCTTCTCGGCGAGGTAGTCGGCCCGGGCGGTCGCGTCGTCGCGCAGCCAGTCCCGGAAACAGAGCGCAAACCGCCAGCCCGGGGACCCCACTGCGCGGACGTGCAGGTTGACCGCGCGGCCGGGATCCGCGTTGCCGTGCAGCCGCTTCGGCCAGGCCGACGGGTCCGGGTGGGAGGGCTTGGGGTTGTCGGAAACGATGCCGGGCCAGGCGGGGAATCCGGCGTCGGCGAGCAGCGGCGCGATCCGCTCCGCGGCGGCCATGTCCTCGACGCCGAGCTGGAGGTCCAGGATGTCCTTCGCGGGGAGTCCGGGGACGGCCGTGGATCCGACATGGTCCAGGGTCAGGATGTCCCCGGCGGCGGCCGCCCAAAGACGCGCGATGAGCCGGGCTGCCTGCGCGGGCCACTCCGGGTCCGCGGGTGCCAGGACGGGTCCGCCGGTCCGCGGTGCGAGGCGGTGCCTGCCCAGGTTCGCTGCAAAGGGGGCCAGACGAAACTTCCAGAGCCGGTCCACAGCGTCCCGCAGCTCCTCCTTGGCGCCGGAGTTGTCCAGGACGGCGTCGGCTGCTGCCAGCCGGTCGGCCCTGGTGGCCTGGGCGGCCATCCGGGCCCGGGCGTCCGCGGCGGTCATGTGCCGGTGCTGCACCATGCGCTGCACCCGGACGTCGTCCGGGGCGTCCACGACCACCACCAGATGGAAGTTGGTGCCCTGCCCGGTCTCGACCAGGAGCGGAATATCCTGGACCACAACGGCGCCCTTCGGAGCGGCGGCGGCCAGCGCGGCGGCGCGCTCCCGGACAAGGGGATGGATGATGCCGTTGAGTACGGCGAGGCGTTCCGGGTTGCCGAAGACGAGCGCGCCGAGCTTCGGCCGGTCCAGGCCGCCGTCATGCGCCAGAATGGCCTTGCTGAAGGCCTCAACGACCCGGGCGAGTCCCGGCGTTCCGGGCTCCACGACCTCGCGGGCCAGGGCATCGGCGTCGATCACCACGGCCCCGAGTTCACGCAGGCGTGAGGCGGCCACTGACTTCCCTGAGGCGATGCCGCCCGTCAACCCGATTTTCAGCACCTCACCAGACTAAACTGATCCGGTGGCTGAAGATGCGGATTTCCCGGAGAGCAGGGCCACCGTTTACACGACGCTGGCCGCCGGCCCCGAGTTCCGCCACGAGATCGAAGTGAAACGCTCCCGCTTTATCACCGTGTTGCACCGCACCGACGATGAGGAGGGGGCCCGCGCCGTCGTCGCCGGGCTGCGCAAGGAATTCCACGATGCGCGGCACCACTGCTCAGCGTTCGTGCTCGGTCCCGACCGGGCAGTGCAGCGCTCCAACGACGACGGCGAGCCGTCCGGCACCGCGGGTATGCCGATGCTCGATGCACTGCTGAAACGCGAAACCGCGCCGGGCGTGACGGACCTCAGCGATGTGACCGCCGTCGTGGTCCGCTACTTCGGTGGGATCCTGCTGGGCGCCGGCGGGCTGGTCCGGGCCTACTCTGAATCCGTGTCCGCGGCGCTGGAGCGGGCGCCGCTGGCCCGGCGCCGCCGGCTGCGGATCTGCGCGGTGGCGGTCCCGCACACGGCGGCCGGCCGGTTGGAGAATGAGTTGCGCGCCGCGGGCTATGTGATGGCCGAAACGAGTTATGAGGCGCAGACTACTGTCCTGAGGCTTGCCCTGCCGGATGATCCGGCGGGCCTGGCCCGGGCGGGGGAACGTCTCGCCGCCCTGTCCGCCGGAACCGCCGAATTGCTGCCTGGAGAAACGGAGTGGATCGATGTCCCGCTCGGCTGAGCCTTCCCCTTCCACTGTCCGACTCGTCGATGTCTCCGAGCCGGTCCTGGAGCAGCTCCTGACCGTGGCAATCCAGGACGCCGACGCGGATGAGGTGACTCCTCCCCTGGGCAGCGCGTCCGGCTGGAACTCGGAACGTATCAGCTGGTTCCGCGAATACCACAACGCCGCCGTCGGCTTCGCCGGGCCCGCGCAGCAGAAAAGCTGGGCGATCAGCTCCGACGGGGAACTGGCGGGATCCATTCGGCTCAAGCGGACCGGAGCGGACTCGCTGGAAACGGGAATCTGGCTCGGCCGCAGCTTCCGCGGCCACGGAATCGCCCGGGAGGCCCTGCGCCTCGTGATTGCCCGGGCCGCCGCGTCCGGGGCTGCGGTGCTGGTGGCCGAGACAACAGCCGGGAATGCCGCGGCGCTGGTCCTCCTGCGTTCAGCCGGGGCAGAGTTCGAGCAGGGCGAAGCCTCGGCTGACACAGCGGTCCCGGTCAAGGCCAGGATCCCGCTGCGGTGAGGGCCGCGTCTGGACAGGCCCGCCCCTCACCGAACGCACTCAGCTGGACATGCCCCACCTTGGCCGCAGCCCCTGCTGGACATGCCCCACCTTGGCCGCAGCCGCTGGACATAATCCCATTGTGCCCATCCGCCCGGCCCTCGAGGGGACATGCGTAGTCCCGGATCCTGGCGTCAATGCACGAAACAAGCTCAAGATCCAGCAGCAACCAGCTCCTTCGCGGAGGCGCCACGCGACTTCACGGCGGGCGGCCGGTAGGGCTTCAGCCCGCAGCGTTCCAGAATGAACTGTTCGAGCCCGCGGTATCCGAAATCCTTGTGGCTGCATCCGGCCCGGCGTTCACGCAGCAAGGCACCCAACCGCGAGCCATGAACCAGCCCCGCCAATCAGCACGTCAGGGTGGTCACGCACGAGGGCATGAACACTGTCCCGGTATTCCTCTACTCTGGGGACGCGTGAGGCCAACCCCGGAACCATCGGCGCTTTGGGCTGTCGTGCCTTCGCCGCCACCGGTTTCGTTGCCGGCCGCGCCTCCGGCACCGCGGTTCTTCCTGCTTTCGATTTTCTTTGGGGTTCCCGCACGTGAACCACGTGGAAATGGTCGGCTGTCGC